>JAEXXS010000516.1 GCA_023451915.1 Pseudomonadota bacterium
CATTCCGGATCAAGCTCATGAAGATCAATGGTAACGAAATCCGTCCCGGCAACGTCATCGAACATGACGGCGGGCTCTGGGTTGCCGTCAAGACCAACGCCGTCAAGCCCGGCAAGGGCGGCGCCTACAATCAGGTCGAACTGAAGAACCTCATCAACGGCACCAAGCTCAACGAGCGTTTCCGTGCTGCTGAAACCGTCGAGCGCGTGCGCCTCGAGCAGAAGGACTTCTCGTTCCTCTATGAACAGGGCGAAGCACTGATTTTCATGGATACGGAATCCTACGAACAGCTCGAACTCCAGAAGGATTTCGTCGGCGACCGCGCTGCCTTCCTTCAGGACGGCATGATGGTTACCGTCGAACTCTACGAAGAAAAGCCGATCGGCATTCGTCTGCCGGATCAGGTCACGCTGGCGATCACCGAAGCCGATCCGGTCGTCAAGGGCCAGACTGCTGCTTCGTCTTATAAGCCTGCCGTGCTTGAAAACGGCATCCGTATCCTCGTTCCGCCATTCATCGCTTCCGGTGAACGCGTGATCGTCGACACCAACGAACTGACCTACGTCAGCCGCGCTTAATTTAGCGCCCGTCTTTTGCGATGCCCCGGCGGGCATCGCAGCTTGTCGCGATTGAAACGCGACTGTTCTTTCTCAGATTGCTCAATTCCTCGAAAGTCCGTGCGTCTCCGTGCGCTCAGGATTTTCAAGGATCTGTTTAACTGCATGGTCCACGCTCATATCCACGCCTTATCGATGGCCGTCGGATCATGCCAAAAAGGATAAAGAAATGGCCCGCTCAGCCCTTCTTAACGTTATGGTACAGGCCGCTATGAAAGCGGGCCGCAACCTTGCCCGCGACTTCGGCGAAGTCCAGAATCTTCAGGTATCCCTTAAGGGCCCCGGCGACTATGTCAGCCAGGCGGACCGCAAGGCCGAACAGATCATCTACACGGAATTGAGCCGCGCCCGCCCGGATTTCGGCTTTCTGATGGAAGAATCCGGCGAGGTAGCAGCCAAGGACGGACAGCATCGCTGGCTGATCGATCCGCTCGACGGCACAACCAACTTTCTGCATGGTATCCCGGTTTTCGCAGTCTCCATCGCGCTTGAGCGTCAGGGGCAGATCGTGGCTGGCGTCATCTACAATCCGGCCATGGACGAGCTTTACACCGCTGAACGCGGCGGCGGTGCTTTCCTCAATGATCGCCGTCTGCGCGTTGCAGCCCGCAACAAGCTGGTCGATACGGTGATCGGCACCGGCATCCCGCATCTCGGCCGCGGTCATCATGGCCATTATCTGGTGGAACTGCGCAATGTCATGGCCGAAACAGCTGGCGTTCGCCGCCTGGGCGCTGCGGCGCTCGACCTTGCCTATGTCGCCGCCGGTCGCCTCGATGGTTTCTGGGAAGAAGGCGTCAACCCATGGGACATTGGTGCAGGTATGCTGATGATCCGGGAAGCTGGCGGTTTTGTCTCCGACAAGGATGGCGGGCAGGATATGTTCGATAAGAAGAGCATCGTTGCTGGCAACGAAGCCATTCAGGCAGCACTTCTCAAGACATTGAAGAAGCCGATCTGATCTGGATCGAATCCGGTTTCGTGACACTGCATTCAGCGCGCCATTGGCGCGCTGATGTTTTTTACAGCTGATTTTTTCCTGCTCAGGCGATTCCGCTTCCCCAATTTATGAAGTAGGCTCCCCATCAAACAGCCGACGATGGAGCGGAACGCATGAGTGACTTTAGGGAAACGAGAACACGTCTGGATGAGGGACGCGATTATGACCCCTATCGCCTGAGCAGCCCGCGTATCGTTATATTATCCATGGTGATCTTCCTGATCATCGTTGCCTTTCTGGCAGCGGTTCTGATGCGGCAGATCCATACATTCTTTGTTACCAATCCCGGTCTAAACGGCCTTATTCTCGGCGTTCTGCTGGTCGGTATCCTGCTGGCCTTCGGGCAGGTCCTGCGCCTTTTGCCGGAAATCCGCTGGGTCAATTCCTTCCGCGACGGTGACCGCGACGGCACCACCCGCCCGCCGGTTCTGCTTGCGCCCATGCGCGCGCTGATCGGGCGTCGCCAGTCCATGGCGCTGACCACCACGTCGATGCGCTCGATTCTCGATTCCATCGCGACACGCCTTGATGAAAGCCGCGACATCTCGCGTTATCTCATCGGTCTTCTGGTTTTCCTCGGCCTGCTCGGCACGTTCTGGGGCCTGCTTGAAACGGTGGGCTCCATCGGGCGCACCATCCAGACGCTGGACCCCAGTTCGGGCAGTACCGGCGATGTGCTGGACGCGCTGAAGGCCGGTTTGCAGGCGCCGCTGTCGGGCATGGGCACCGCCTTCTCGTCCTCGCTGTTCGGTTTGTCGGGTTCGCTTATTCTGGGCTTCCTCGATCTGCAGGCGGGGCGCGCCCAGAACCGCTTCTATACAGAGCTGGAAAACTGGCTTTCCTCCGTGACCGACCTTGGTTCCGACCTCAACGCCGAAAATGGCCAGGCAGGCGAACTCCATGCGCTGGCCGACCGCCTCAAAACGCAAGGGGGTGATTCCACCCAGCGCACCACCGCAGCACTCGCCAATCTGGCCGAGGGTATTCAGGGTCTGGTGAAAAGCATGCGCAGCGAACAGCAGATCATGCGCGACTGGGTGGAAAAACAGGCCGACGAGCAGAAGGCCATTCGCCAGACGCTCGACCGGCTTTCCAAGGCTATCGGCACGCCACCCCATGAGCGTGTGCGCGACCGCAAGCCACACGACGATAAGGCGGAGTAAAGCGCATGGCTCTCGCCCGCAACCGCCGCCAGCAACGGCATGTCGATTACTGGCCGGGCTTCGTCGATGCGCTGACGACGCTGCTTCTGGCCATCATGTTCCTGCTGACCGTCTTCGTGCTGGCGCAGTTTCTGCTTAGCCGCGAGGTCAATAACAAGGACAGCGTGCTGGCCCGCCTCAACAGCCAGATTCAGGAACTGACGCAGCTTCTGTCGCTGGAGAAGAGCAATTCGCAAGACATGCAGGACACGATTGCCAATCTGCAAGCCTCGCTTTCCTCTGCCGAAAGCGAACGTTCGCGCCTGCAAACCCTGCTGAATGAAGGCAGCGGCGCGGGTGCTGCCGCCGAAAAGCGCGCCGGTGAACTGTCCGTAAGCCTCGATGCCGAAAAACAGGTCAGCGCCCGTGCGCTCAGCCAGGTGGAACTGCTGAACCAGCAGATTTCGGCCCTGCGTCGGCAGATCGCGGCCCTTGAAGACGCGCTCAACGCATCGGAAAGCCGCGACCGCGAATCCAACGCCAGGATTGCCGACCTCGGCAAGCGCCTCAATGTGGCGCTGGCCCAGCGCGTGCAGGAACTGAACCGTTATCGCTCCGACTTCTTCGGGCGCTTGCGTGAAATTCTCTCCGACAAGGACAATATCCGCATTGTCGGCGACCGTTTCGTCTTCCAGTCAGAAGTGCTGTTCCCGACCGGATCGTCGGATATCAATCCGGCGGGCGAAGTGGAGATGAAGAAGCTCGCCGACGCGGTCATAGAGCTCAACAAGGAAATCCCCGACGATATCAATTGGGTGCTGCGCGTCGACGGCCACACCGACAATGTGCCTCTCGCCGGGACGGGACGCTTCCGCGACAATTGGGAGCTGTCTTCGGCCCGCGCTACGGCGGTCGTCAAATTCCTGATCGCCAATGGCGTTCCGGCAAACCGCCTCGTGGCGGCAGGCTTCGGCGAGTATCAGCCGCTGGAAGCCTCGGATTCGCCCGACGCCCGCGCCCGAAACCGCCGTATCGAGCTGAAACTGACCGAGAGATAAAGAAAGGGGTGCTAGAGCGGTTCCGGTTAAAACGGAATCGTGGAACCGCTCTATCTATTTATTTTTACGCATTATCCTACGCAAAACCGCTACGCACTTTTGCTGGAAATGCTCTAATACACCCCTGCCCCGGCCTCGAATTGCAGCTTGGCTAGACGCGCATAGATGCCGCCGCGTTCGACAAGGCTCTGATGCGTGCCTTCTTCAACGATCTTGCCCTTGTCGAGCACAAGAATGCGGTCTGCCTTCAGCACCGTTGCAAGACGATGCGCGACCACCAGCGTGGTGCGTCCCTGCATCAGACCGTCAAGCGCCTTCTGCACCAGCATTTCGCTTTCCGCATCGAGCGCCGAGGTGGCCTCGTCCAGCAACAGGATCGGCGCGGCGCGCAGAATGGCGCGAGCAATGGCGATACGCTGGCGCTGACCGCCGGACAAGGTCACGCCGCGCTCACCCACCTCAGTATCGTAGCCATTGGCGAGCGCCATGATGAAATCATGCGCCAGGGCAGCCCTGGATGCAGCCTCGATTTCCGCATCGCTTGCGCCCGGTCTGCCAAAGCCGATATTGTCGCGGATCGAGGTGGCGAAGATCGCCACATCCTGTGGGACCATCGCGACACGCCCGCGCACGGCTGCCGGATCCGCCTCCGGCAAAGCAACGCCGTCCATCAGCACCCTGCCGGACTGCGGATCGTAATACCGCATCACCAGCGAAAACACCGTGCTCTTTCCCGCACCGGACGGGCCGACAATGGCGACGGTTTCGCCCGGTTTGACCGCAAAGCTCACGCCATTCAGCGATGGCGCATCGGGACGCGTCGGATAGGAAAAATAAACGTCATCGAAGACAATCTCGCCACGCGCCGGCTCCGGCAAGGCCACCGGATTGCGCGGCGCTGAAATGCCCGGATCTTCGTCAAGAATTTCGGCAAGACGCTCTGTGGCACCGGCAGCCTGCGCCAGTTCGCCACCGACTTCCGACAGCGCGCCAAAAGCGCTGGCCGCAAAAACGGCGTAGAGCACGAACTGACCGAGCGTTCCGGGCGAAATAGTGCCGGACAGCACATCGCGCGATCCGAACCACAGCACTGCAACCACGCTGGAAAAAATCAGGAAGATGGCGAAGGCCGTCAGCACCGCCCGCGCCTTGATGGAGGAACGCGCCGCCAGATAAGCATTTTCCACCGCGCGGGCAAAACGCCCGACCACCATGTTTTCATTGGTGAAGGCCTGCAAGGTGCGCATCGCGCCAATCTGCTCGCTCGCATAGGCATTGGCATTGGCCAGCATGTCCTGCGTCAGGCGCGAGCGACGGCGCACGGAGCGCCCGAAAGCGATCAGCGGCACGACGATCACGGGTATCGCTGCAATCACCAGGACGGAGAGTTTCGGGCTGGTGACGACCATCATCGCCAGCGCGCCGACGCCCAGAATGACATTGCGCAGCGCGACCGACGCGGTAGCGCCCACCACCGACTTGATCTGCGTCGTATCGGCGGAAAGCCGCGACACGATTTCACCGGACTGCGAACGGTCGAAGAACTCCGGCGAGAGCGCCGTCACATGCGCGAAGACCGCATTGCGCAGATCGGCCACAACCCGCTCGCCAAGCGAGATCACGAAGAAATAGCGCAGCCCCGATGCAACAGCCAGAATGAGGGCCAGCAGCACCAGCATGCCGAAATAATTGTTCACGAAAACGGCGTTCGCGCCGGTGAAGCCGTGATCGATCATGCGGCGCAGTGCGATGGGCACTGCAAGCGTTGTGACGGCGGCCAGAACCAGCGAAAAAAGCGCGCCGATCACCAGCAGCTTGTAGCGGGCGACGAAGGGAACCATTCGCCGGAGAGGCTTGAGGGAACGGCGCTTGCGCGCCTCATCTACAGTCGATTCCGGATTCACACCCGTTGTATTATTATGATCGGCCATTCTTGAGATTGTGCCCTTGTTATTGCCGTGCGCCTGATGTATAGGCTCGGCAACCCTTTTGGAAGCCGTCACCTGCGGGTGATGGGTCTTCGTAAATGCCATTGGGCGAAAGTGCCGCAGTTTTGACATTCAGGCTGCGCTTTTCTTCCAGACTTTCAGGCCAGACTATCAGGATTGAGAAGATGAAAGCCAATATCCATCCCGACTACCACACCATCAAGGTCGTGATGACCGATGGCACCGAATACCAGACCCGTTCGACCTGGGGCAAGGAAGGCGATACGATGAACCTCGATATCGACCCGACCACCCATCCGGCCTGGACCGGCGGTTCGCAGACCCTGCTCGATCGTGGCGGTCGCGTGACGAAGTTCAAGAACCGTTTCGGCAACCTCGGCATCTAATACCGGGTTACCTGTTCAAAAAACCCCGCTCTAGCGGGGTTTTTTATTGCCTGCACTTTGCCGAAAGCGAACATAAAAAAACTCCCGGACAAAGTTGGGTTTTGGCCGGGAGTTTCGAAATTCCGTGAGCGTTGAAAATCAGGCGCTCAGCTTTTCCATCACTTCGTCGCTTACTTCGAAGTTGGTGTAGACGTTCTGCACGTCGTCATCATCTTCAAGCGTGTTGAGAAGCTTGAGAACGGAGCGGGCCTTTTCTTCGTCCAGCTCGGTATTGGTCTGCGGCTTCCAGATCGTCTTGATCGATTCGGCTTCGCCAAGGGCTGCTTCCAGCGCCTTCGACACTTCACCGATATCTTCGAAAGCGCAGATGATGACGTGCTCTTCCTCACCGGACTGCACATCCTCGGCGCCAGCTTCGATAGCCGCTTCCATGACCTTGTCGGCATCGCCGACGGAGGACTTGTAGACGATTTCGCCAACGCGATCGAACATGAAGGAAACCGAACCGGTTTCGCCCAGCGCCCCGCCCGACTTGGTAAAGGCTGCGCGGACGTTGGAGGCGGTGCGGTTGCGATTGTCGGTCAGCGCTTCAACGATAACCGAAACGCCGCCGGGGCCGCGGCCCTCATAGCGCACTTCATCATAGTTTTCGCCGTCATTGCCGGCGGCCTTCTTGATTGCGCGCTCGATATTGTCCTTGGGCATCGACTGCGCCTTGGCGTTCTGGATCGCCAGACGCAGGCGCGGATTCATCGTCGGGTCAGGCAGACCCTGCTTGGCGGCGACGGTAATTTCGCGTCCGAGCTTGGAAAACATTTTCGACCGCACGGCGTCCTGACGGCCCTTGCGGTGCATGATGTTCTTAAACTGTGAATGGCCAGCCATGGCACCCCTGTTCTGTTCTAATCGTCGCGCACGGAGAAGCGTTACGCATGAACAGACAATCTCACGCAGAGAGTATCACGCAGGCGGGGCCGCAAGTCCGGCCACAATGCTTTCCGTGCAGAATGGCGGCGTTATAAGGAATTGAGCCTCATTCGTCCAGCAAAAGCGCGGATCAAGGCCCTCACCTGTCAAAAAATTCAATAAGGCTCGACCGGGGCGACAAAGCAGCTTATCGATAAAATCATGAATCAACGCCCGCTAGACCCGTCCCCAAAGGTCCCGAACGAGACCATCGCTGCCCGTATCAGCCGGGTTCTGGCCGACCGTATCATCGAGGGGGAAATCGAGCCGGGCACCAAATTGCGCCAGGATCACATCGCCGAAGAGTTCCAGACCAGCCATGTGCCGGTGCGCGAAGCGTTTCGGCGGCTGGAAGCGCAGGGGCTTGCCGTTTCGGAGCCGCGCCGGGGCGTGCGCGTCGCGTCCTTTGATATCAGCGAGATTCGCGAAGTGGCGGAAATGCGCGCAGCGCTTGAAGTGCTTGCCCTGCGACATGCCGCTCCGCACATCACCCGCGCTACGCTCGACGCCGCCGAACGCGCCACGCTCGATGGCGACAAGTCACGCGATGTCAGAAGCTGGGAAGACGCCAACCGGCGCTTTCACCGGCTCATTCTGGAACCATGCCGGATGCCGCGCCTGCTCGCCGCCATTGACGACCTGCACGCGGCCAGCGCGCGGT
>JAEXXS010000520.1 GCA_023451915.1 Pseudomonadota bacterium
CAAATTGAAATGGAGTCTGGGCATGACCGACACTTCGCAGCAGGCCGTCAGGGCTGCAATGCTCGCCATTGGCGACGAACTTCTTTCCGGGCGCACCAAGGACAAGAATATCGGGCATCTCGCCGATTTGCTGACGGCTGCGGGCATCGATCTCAAGGAAGTGCGCATCGTGCCGGACGAGGAAGACGCCATTGTGGCCGCGCTCAATGCCCTGCGTGCGAATTTTGATTATGTCTTCACGTCTGGCGGCATCGGGCCCACCCATGACGACATCACCGCCGACGCCGTTTCAAAAGCCTTTGGTGTGCCCTGCATCTATGATGACAAGGCCATGAAGCTTCTAGGCGACAACTATGCCCGGCGCGGGCTGGAATTCACCGATTCCCGCAAGCGCATGGCCCGTATGCCGGAAGGGTCGGAACATATCGACAATCCGGTTTCTGCCGCTCCGGGTTTTCATATCGGCAATGTCTATGTGATGGCGGGTGTGCCGTCCGTATTTCAGGCTATGCTGGACAATGTGCTCCCCACGTTGCGGACCGGCCGCAAGCTATTGTCGCGCGCCGTGCTCTGTCCGTTCGGCGAAGGCGTCATCGGCGCGCCGCTGGCTGAAATCCAGAAGCAAAATCCCGATACGATCATCGGTTCCTACCCGAAATTCGAAAATGGGCGCTTCAGCACCGAGCTTGTGGTGCGCGGCAGCGACCCGCAGAAGATCGATGTAGCCGTTGTGGAAATTGAAGCCATGATTGCCGGGCTGGTGGCTTCCGGCGCGAGCTGACATCACTTTATGTCCTGCAACCTTTTGCCTACGCAACGCGTTGCTTTCTATGCTAAAATGGAAACACAGCTGGAAGGAGATCGGTCATGACCTACAAAACGGTGGTTGCCTATTCCCGGAGCGAGGCTGAACTGAAGCGGGTTCTCTCCGCCGTCGCGCTTTTGATGCGAAAAGTGCCCGACCTTCATGTGATTGGCCTTTATTCCATCCCCTCTCCCATCGTCTATGCCGATCCCAACGGCTTTATCGATCCTGGCATGTTCGAACTGCATGACAAGCAGCACAAGGAACTCTCGGAGCGGCTGAAACACGTCTTTGAAGAAGAAATGCGCCGTCAGAATGCGCATTTCGAATTCCGTATCACCCGTTCGGAAACCGGCACTGCCGCCGATGGCGTGTTGACCTCGTGTCTCGGTGCCGAATTACTAATCGCGGGCCAGCCTGACCCAGACGATCCAGCCACCAATGACGAAACCGCTGACACGATTGTCTTCAATGCAAGCTGCCCCGTGCTGCTCGTGCCCTATGCGCCGGTATTACCGCAATTGTCGCTGGACCGGATCGTTGTCGCCTTCAACGGCAAGAGAGAAGCCGCGCGCGCCGCTTTCGATGCGCTGCCCTTGATGAAACAGGCCGGACGGACGGAAATCGTCTGGGTCGATCCGCCGGAAGTCGAGGGCGAGGATGAAGCGCTCGCCGGAACCGAACTGGCCGAATCCCTTGCCCGCCACGGCATTGAGGTCAATGTGACGCCGCTCGCCTCGCATGGGCGCAATGCGCAGGATGCGCTGCGGGAACACATTGTTGCGGAACGCGCCGATCTACTCGTCATGGGGGCCTATAGCCATTCGCGCCTGCGCGAACTGGTTTTTGGCGGCGTAACACGCTCCATGCTCAATGAACTTCCCGTTCTGACACTATTTTCGCGCTGACATGTCCGCTCATTTCGAGCGGGCAATTATCCCCAATTCGTCGCATCCACCCCTTTCAAGCCATAACAGACTTGCAAGATCGGTGTTTTTGCGGTTATCAGCACTACCCGGCGCTGACTGTGCCGGGTTAAGAAACCTTTTCATCGTATTGCAGCCCCCGTCGTGGCAGGCGCAGATGACGAAAGCGAAGGTCTACACAGTTCAGCGCGCTTGACGGTGGTCATCGCGCATTTTTGGTTTAGCCAGTCTGTGGGCCACAGCCCATAGACTGTTCCATGGAGCGTCTCGATGTCCTTGCCCGATAAAGCCTTTCCCGTATCCTGGGATCAGTTCCACCGTGATGCCCGCGCGCTTGCCTGGCGCATTTCCGGCATGGGGCGCGATTGGCGTGCAATCGTCGCGATTACGCGCGGCGGTCTGGTTCCTGCAGCCATTATCTGCCGTGAACTCGGCATCCGCCTGATCGAAACCGTCTGCATCGCCTCCTACCACGACTACACGTCGCAGGGCGAAATGCAGATATTGAAGGGCATCGGCGAGCAGCTTCTGGAAAATGGCGGCGAAGGCGTGATCGTCGTCGACGACCTCACCGATACGGGCAAAACTGCCGCAATTGTCCGCGAAATGATGCCCAAAGCGCATTTTGCAACGGTTTATGCCAAGCCGAAAGGCCGTCCGCTGGTCGATACATTCGTGACCGAAGTATCGCAGGACACCTGGATCTATTTCCCGTGGGATATGGGCTACACCTATCTGGAGCCGATTGCAGGCGACAAGCGGGGATAGTTTTCGCTCAACCCGCGATAGTAAATCCGAAATGCCAGCCTCACCGGCTGGCATTTTTTATTATCCATGGCCATTTGGAGCCGCAACCAGTTGGATAAACAGCGCATTCTCAAAAAACCGCGATAGTTTTCAAGGATGCGCAAAAACGAAAGAAAACGAAAACACAAAATTGATATTTTTGCCGCATTCACGTGCTATAAGAAAATGGTCGAAACGACGCTGATGGCGCTCAGGTTCGGCGTTCGACAACGATACGCCTCCCCTGTATTTCAATAGCAGCTTTAAAATAAAGGACTTTTTTGTCCCTTTGTAAGAACTCCTGCGCATTTGATCAGTTGTTATTTTGGCGAATCATTCCATTTTAAGGAAAAGAGGGATTTCAGCAGTGAAGACGGCAGCCAAACAACTTATTGCAACGGAAAAGCGTATTCTTACGCCTTCTGGCCGTTTGCAGCAGGTTGCGGCCCTCGTCTATCGTCGCGAAATGGGTGCTCTTCAGGTGCTTGTCATCACAAGCCGCGGTACGGGCCGCTGGATCATCCCGAAGGGATGGCCGCAAGTCGGTCGCACGCTCGCTGAAACAGCCTTGCGCGAAGCCTTCGAAGAAGCAGGCGTGCGCGGCGATGTCACGCCAGAGCCCATCGGCAGCTTCAATTACTGCAAAATGGATATGCCGCCCGAGCGGATCAACCAGTTTTCGGTTGCGGTTTATGCTGTCCGCTTCACTGGCCAGGAGAAAAGCTGGCCAGAGCGAGATCAGCGTATCTGCGAATGGGTGTACCCTGATGAAGCGGCAAGGCGCGTCGAAGAAACCGAGTTGAAGCAGATTCTGTTACATTTCGGTGATTCGGGTATGGGGATCGCCGCCGAATAGCGGCGTCATTTCGCCATTAACGCTCCATATTCACGCTTGCTTGGCCTGACCGCAGCGTTTCCAACGGGAAATCCACCTATAGAGCCTCGTGATCACTATCCGCATCACTCCCGCAACGGAATGCACCGCGTCCTGTGCAAGGCTTCAATCGCTCGAAGCTTGCTGTTTCGAGCCGCTATCTTGCGCTTTTTGCTCAGACCTTGCATCAGAACGTTGTTCGATCCCACTGTTTTTGCGCAATAATTGCCCTCAATAATTGGTTAAAAAGGGGTAAAAGCGTTTTAGCCGGCTTCGTTCACAAAAGCGTCTCTTCTCCCCGTTATCCACACTCGCCCCCAGCGCCTGATGCACAATATGTAGCGTTGG
>JAEXXS010000165.1 GCA_023451915.1 Pseudomonadota bacterium
AAAGAAAATCTGCTGCCTGATCTGCATTTTCTGTTAAATCACAAAAAGTATGTTCTTTAGTCATCTGCTGTCATACCCCCGTAAGACCGCTGGTAGGTTCAAATGACGTTTCCATTTTGGAACACGCTGGTCAAATTTAAAGGGTGCCGATTCGTTTGAAAAGCCCTTGCTTAAATTCGCCCATGTTTAAATCGCGCAAATTTGTCCCAAAAAGAGCATGAATCCGTTTCAATGGGCCGAGGTGGTCATTTTTAGCAGTTCTGCGCGCACTTCGGCTGCGCTGGCGCAGCTGCGCGAAAAGAGGAGTCGCACGATCTCATTGCCAGCGGCAATATCGAGACCGTCGGGGTCCAGTCCCACCAGTTTCAACGGTCTGGCCGCTATGCCGGTCATCTGGCTGATGCGGGCAGCAAGCGTAGTTTCTTCGTTTTCTGTGACGCTATCAAGAATGTCCTGTTCTTCGGGCGCTATACTTTCGGCGATGGTTGCAGGATAGATCAGGTCTTCCGTTGCGAGGATGAAGGCTTTGCCGAAGCCGCCGTTCAGGCTCGCGCCAAGGATATTCATGCGAAAAAACGCAAAGTCGCCAAGATCCACATAAAGCGCGCCTTTGGGATTGTGGTTGAGGTAGCGGCGGCGAATGCGTGGATAATCCTCAGCTGTCCGCTCGACCTTTTCGGCGTCGCAATGCAGCGTGATGCGCGGATGGGCAAGCGGATCACCCTTGCCCGGTTCGCCCAGCAACAGCGAGCAGGCGGGATTGGCGAGAAGGCCCGGCGTATGCGCGGCCAGCCCCGATACCAGAATGAGCGGCGTTCCGTCCAAGTCGGTTGCAGCCGCGACGCGACTGGCCAGCGGACGGCCGGTTTTCGCATCCAGCACGGCCAGCGCGCCATAGCGCGCCGTGCGCATCAGCGTCTTTGCCAGCTGAATGGCTTCCGGGGTCGTCGGCCTTATAGGAGAATCAATCGGCTCTTCGGTCTGGTTCATTGCGCTGCTATAAATATGAGTAGGATTATCCTATATTAGCGGAGTTTTGCGCAATGGAACAGGGACCATGCCCGGATATTGCTTGGCCATTTCAGCGATTCCAACACCATGGCGCAACCAATGCGTGACGTTATGCGAAAAACTACGCGAATAATATTATGATTTCACTGCCCTTAGCGCAATATTCCGCAATATGGCGATTCGGAGAAATTAAAATCTAAAAATATAGGTGGTAAACGCAGAAGAATGTGAACTGGTTCTAACAATTGCGCTTGCAAAGTGGAGAACCAAGCGTTTCGATAGGCCAGGCTGCGGGCAATGGGGCGCGCGCGGCAGACTTTTCCGTGGAGGCGGACAATAAATGAAAATGTACAAAACACTCCTGGCTGCAACCGCGCTGGTGGCTCTTATGAGCGGTGCTGCAGCTGCCAAGACACTCGTTTACTGCTCGCCGGCTTCGCCTGAAGGCTTTGATCCGGCTGCTTATACGGGCGGGGATACGTTCGATGCTTCGTCGCGCACGGCTTATGACCGTCTCGTCGAGTTCAAGCATGGCGAAACCACGATTGAACCCGGTCTTGCCGAGAGCTGGGAAGTTTCGAAGGATGGTCTCGAATATACCTTCCACCTGCGCAAGGGTGTGAAGTTCCAGACGACCGACTTTTTCACGCCGACGCGCGAATTCAACGCCGATGACGTGATCTTCTCCTTCGAGCGTCAGTCCAAGAAGGACAATCCCTGGCACGAATATACCGCCGGTATTTCCTATGAATATTTCGACAGCATGGAATTCCCGACGCTGATCAAGGAGATCAAGCGTGTGGATGACCATACCGTCACCTTCGTGCTGAGCCGTCCGGAAGCGCCGTTCCTCGCCGATCTGGCCATGGATTTCGCATCCATCCTGTCGAAGGAATATGCCGACAAGCTTCAGGCCGACAAGAAGATGGACGATCTCAACCAGTTCCCGCTCGGAACCGGTCCGTTCACTTTCGTCGCCTACCAGAAGGACGCCGTAATCCGCTATAAGGCCAACCCGGACTATTGGGGCGGCAAGGAAAAGATCGACGATCTCGTCTTCGCGATCACGACCGATCCGGCTGTGCGCGCGCAGAAGCTGAAGGCTGGCGAATGCCACATCATGTCCTATCCGGCTCCGGCGGACATCGAAGGGCTGAAGGCCGATTCGAACCTCAAGGTTGACGAACAGCCAGGTCTGAACGTTGCCTATCTCGCCTACAACACGCTGGTCGCTCCGTTCGACAAGCCGGAAGTACGCAAGGCGCTGAACCAGGCTATCAACAAGAAGGCCATTGTCGACGCCGTGTTCCAGGGTTCGGGTGAAGTTGCCAAGAACCCGATCCCGCCGACGATGTGGGGCTATAATAACGACGTCAAGGACGACGAATACAACCCGGAAGAAGCCAAGAAGGCGCTTGAAGCTGCTGGCGTCAAGGACCTGAAGATGAAGGTCTGGGCAATGCCGGTTAGCCGTCCATATATGCCGAATGCCCGCCGCGTGGCCGAACTGATCCAGTCGGACTTTGCAAAGGTTGGCGTTGGCGTGGACATCGTTTCGATGGAATGGGGTGAATACCTCAAGAAATCGTCCGACAAGGACCGCGATGGTGCGGCCATCATGGGCTGGACCGGCGACAATGGCGATCCGGACAACTTCCTCGGCGTTCTGCTCGGCTGCTCGGGCGTTGGCAACAACAACCGCGCCCAGTGGTGCTACAAGCCGTTTGAAGACCTGATCCAGAAGGCCAAGGTCACTGCCGATCAGGCCGAACGCGCCAAGCTCTATGAACAGGCGCAGGTCATCTTCAAGGAGCAGGCTCCTTGGGCAACTCTCGACCACTCGACCGTGTTCATGCCGATGTCCTCGAAGGTCTCCGGCTATAAGATGGATCCGGTGGGCATCCATCGCTTCACCGGCGTCGATATCGCAGAGTAATTCGTCTCAACACCAGCGGCCGGGAGCGGGGGCAACCCTCCGCTCCCGGTCGGAGTTTATTCTATGTTCCGTTTTTTTCTGAATAAGTTGGCCTATCTGGTGCCGACTTTCATCGGGATCACCATCGTCGCCTTCGGTTTCGTGCGCGTGCTGCCGGGCGATCCGGTGCTGCTGATGGCCGGCGAACGTGGTGTCAGTCCCGAGCGTCATGCCGAGCTTATGGCGCAATTCGGTTTCGACCGTCCGCTCTGGCAGCAATATCTGGACTATGTCTGGAACCTGCTGCATGGCGATTTCGGCCTTTCGATCGTCACCAAGAAGCCGGTGCTGACCGAGTTCTTTTCGCTCTTCCCGGCCACCGTGGAATTGAGCGTTTGCGCAATCATTCTGGCCGTGTTGATCGGTATTCCGGCAGGCGTCGTGGCCGCCGTCAAGCGCGGGTCGTGGTTCGACCAGTCGCTGATGGGTGTCGCGCTGGTCGGTTATTCCATGCCGATCTTCTGGTGGGGCTTGCTCCTCATCATTTTCTTCTCGAATTATCTGCAGCTGACCCCGGTATCGGGCCGTATTTCGCTGCTGTTCTTCTTCCCGCCCGTCACCGGCTTCATGCTGATCGACAGCCTGTTGTCGGGGCAGAAGGGGGCTTTTGCTTCGGCTGCCTCGCATCTCATCCTGCCGACCATCGTGCTGGCAACCATTCCGCTTGCGGTCATCGCGCGCCAGACCCGTTCGGCAATGCTGGAAGTGCTGGGCGAAGACTATGTGCGCACGGCGCGCGCCAAGGGCCTGCCGACCCGTCGGGTTGTGGGGCTGCATGCGCTTCGCAACGCGCTCATTCCGGTGATAACGACCATCGGTCTGCAGGTTGGCGTATTGCTTGCAGGCGCAATCCTGACGGAAACGATCTTTTCCTGGCCGGGCATCGGCAAGTGGATGCTCGATTCGATCTCTCGCCGCGACTATCCGGTCGTGCAAGGCGGACTTCTGCTGATTGCGGGGCTGGTCATGGCAGTCAATCTGATTGTCGATCTGCTCTACGGTCTGGTCAATCCGCGTATCCGGCACAGGTGAGGTTCCAATGAGCAATGTAACAAACACACCCGTCGCCGCGGATGCCGCCACGCCCGGCGTC
>JAEXXS010000329.1 GCA_023451915.1 Pseudomonadota bacterium
CTGCATGGTTGCAATCGGCCCCGGCTTCTGGTCAAAGCCTGCAACGGTTTGCAGAAATGTCAGAACAAGACGCGAAGCAGGATTTGTCGAAACATGCCCGATAATGGCGCATCCGCACCATTCATTGCTGTTGATGGCGCCGGTTATACGATAGCCGGGCGACCGATCCTGCGCGGCGTCTCGCTCCACTCCAATGCGCGCAGAATGGGGATTGTCGGCAGAAACGGGTCCGGCAAAAGCACGCTGGCGCGGCTTCTGGCAGGTCTGCTGAAACCCACGGAAGGGGCAATCCGCATCGCGGGCCACGATATTTACGAAGACCGCAAGGCCGCACTTTCAACCGTCGGCATCCTGTTTCAAAACCCCGAACACCAGATCATCTTTCCCACCGTCATTGAGGAAATTGCTTTCGGCCTGCGTCAGCAGGGCGCGACCAAAGCCGATGCGCGGACGATGGCGACAAAGGTGCTGGGCGATTTCGGCAAGCAACATTGGGCCGATGCCGCTATCCAGTCGCTCTCGCAAGGGCAGAAGCATCTCGTCTGCATGATGGCGGTGGTCGCCATGCGCCCGGCGCTGATCATTCTCGACGAGCCGTTTGCCGGTCTCGATATTCCGACGCGGCATCAGCTGTCGCGCTATCTGAATGCGGGCGAAGCGCGCCTTCTCCACATTTCCCACCATCCGGAAGACTTGCACGGTTATGATGAAGTGTTCTGGATCGATCAGGGCCGGATCCGGGAAACCGGGGATGCGCAAACGGTTCTGACCCGCTATGTTGAAGAAATGATCCTTCAGGGCAAGAGCGATGATCTCTCTCACCTCTCCCGTTAAAACGCGCGCGCATCAATGGCCGGTGGCGGCGAAGGTGGCCGCACTTTGCATCGCCACCACCACGCTTTTCATGGTCAAGTCGGTCTGGTTCCAGCTTGGCGGGCTGGTATTTTGCCTCGCGCTCTACGCGCTTCCGGGCCGCATTTTCTTTCGCGCAGGGTTGCAGGCCATGCGGCCGGTGCTGCCCTTTGTTGCGGTGATTTTTCTCTGGCATCTGGCGTTCTATACCGCGCTGGAGGGTGTGGAGATCACGGTGCGGGTGGTCACGATGATCGCTTTGGCCAATCTCGTAACGATGACGACGCCGCTTGAAGATTTCGTGCATCTGCTGCGGTTTCTAAACACACCTTTACGCCGTCTCGGCCTGCCGACGAAAATTCTCGAAACGGCGATCCCGCTGGTGATACGCTTTACGCCGGTGCTGATGGTTCGGGCGGGCCAGCTGGTTGAAGCCTGGCGCGCGCGGTCGCGCAGGCGTCCGGGCTGGCAACTGGTTTTGCCGCTGTCGCTGGCGGCGCTCGACGATGCCGATCATGTTGCCGAAGCATTGCGTGCTCGCGGCGGAACTCTCAAGTAAAGGCTCCCCCTATGGAAAGAAATGTCGCCCATGTGGCCCTGTTTGCAGCGCTGATCTGTGCACTGGGATTCTTGCCGGCTGTCACGCTTGGTTTCGGTGTGCCGATCACCGCGCAGAATCTTGGTGTGATGCTGGCCGGTGCTGTGCTGGGGCCAAAACGCGGCGTTGCCGCCGTGGCGCTGGTCATCCTGCTGGTGGCGATCGGATTGCCGGTTCTGGCGGTGGGACGCGGCGGTCTCGGCGTTTTCACTGGCCCGACGGTGGGCTTTCTGCTGGGCTGGATACCGGCGGTTTATGTCACGGGCCTCTTCATCGAGCGCGCACCCATTGCCAATCTCGGCGTGTCGACCTTTATCGGCGCAGTGCTGGGCTGTATCCTGGTGCTCTATCTGTTTGGCGCAATCGGCATGGCGCTGATCCTCGCAAAGCCTTTCCTTGATGCGGTCAAGCTTTTGGCGATCTTCATTCCGGGCGATGTGGTCAAGGCTGTCATCACCGGTGTTCTGGTGTCCGCCCTTGCCAAAATCCGCCCGCAGGATATTCATCGCGGTCAGACCATACGCTGAAAAGCTGTGCGTTCACGGTAACTTGTATCGCGTCGCAAAGCAGATCGGTATTCCTGATGCTTTCTCCAACCGGAGAGATTACGGTAATTTTTTATAGCGAATCGATGTCCAGCTTGGGAGACATTGCATGGCAGCAGAGACCGGTGCGGCGCGTACCATTCGGACCATCGTCGAAACCATTCGACCGCAGTTGAATGTCAGACTGTGGGACGGCACCCAGATTGGCGCCTTTGACGGGCCAACAATCGCGATCAAGGACCCGTCGGTCGTGCGTCAGGTGGTGCTGAAGCCGAATTACGATACGCTCATCAGCCTCTGGACTTCCGGTGCGGTCGACATCGAAAACGGCACCATTTTCGATGTCGCCGAAACAAAGCTCGACGGGCATCTCAAGGAGCGCATCAAGGCGTTGCCGAAATGGCAGCTGCTGAAAGGCATTCCGTCGCTGCTCTTTGCCGGAAAGGCTAAGGATCAGGCCAATATCGACGGCAAGTCTCCCTTCGTCAGCGGCTCGAACAAGGAAGCGATCACCCATCACTACGATGTGTCGAACGAGTTCTATCAGCTGTTTCTGGATGAACGCATGGTCTATACTTGCGCCTATTTTACCGACTGGCAGAATAGTCTGGATCAGGCGCAGCATGACAAGCTGGATCTGATCTGCCGCAAGCTGCGCCTGAAGCCCGGCGACCGTCTTCTGGATATTGGCTGCGGCTGGGGCGCGCTTTTGATCCACGCGGTGCAAAATTACGGTGTGATTGGAACCGGCGTTTCTCTGTCGGAAGCGCAGACGGCGCTCGCTCGACAAAGGATCAAGGCTGCGGGTCTGGAAGACAAGATCACCATCCACATCAAGTCCTATACGGAGCTTGATCAGGAGTTCGACAAGATCTCTTCCGTCGGCATGTTCGAACATGTCGGCATCGCCAATTACGATACCTATTTCAATTCGGTGCGGCGTTTGCTGCGGCCCGGCGGGCTTTATATGCATCACGCCATCACCCGCCGGATGAAGAAGAACAAGAAGAGTTTCAACCGCAAAAGTGCGGAACATCTGGCGCTGGTGAAATATATCTTCCCAGGCGGCGAGCTGGACCATCTGGGCATGACCGTTGAGAATCTCGAAGGCCATGGCTTCGAGGTGCATGACGTGGAAAATCTCCGCGAGCATTATGGGCGCACCTGCCGCCTGTGGGCGGAGCGGCTTCATGCCAATTTCGACAAGGCTGTCGCCGAGGTCGGCTATCCGAAAGCAAGGCTCTGGATACTCTATCTCGCAGGCTGTGCGCTGGCGTTTGAACGCGGAACGGTTCAGATCAACCAGACGCTTGCGTCGAAGCGCAAGCGCGGCATTTCGGCTGTGCCGCAAACGCGCGCGGATATTTATCGGGACTAAACAGGTGGAGCAGAAAGCCCCGCCTGCTGCATGAAGAATGCTATCTGACTTCGCGGTCGATATCGCGCCGCAGCACGAAGGCGGTGGTGATGTCGTCCACGATGTCGTGGGCGGCGACGAGGTCGCGCACGCGGTTGAGGTCGTCGATGGTCGCCGCTTCCAGCTCGACAACCAGATCAAGCTGTCCGCTGACCGACGAGACGCGGCGGACTTCGGCATGTTGCGCCAATATGTCGAGAAGCGCCAGCGCAGGCGTGCGTTTCAGGCTTACGAGCAGAATGGCGCGGATGAAATTGGTATCGATCTCGCCAATATCTGCGCGATAGCCGCGAATAACGCCGCTGCGTTCCAGATTTGTGACGCGTTCGCTGGTCGCGCTGCGGGACAAGCCGATACGACCGGCCAGTGTCTTCAGCGCGATACGCGCTTCCTTGGACAGAATTGCCAGTATTTCGCGATCTTTCGCGTCAAGTTCCCGCATCGTTACCCTATACGCATCACCGGACATATGCCGGTCCATTCCGACAAAGTGCCGGTTCTTCCGACAGGATACTTGATGCCCGAAAACGCATTGCGTGCCAAGCTTCTGATAAGAAATGTAAACTGGAAACGCACTCTCCATGACCGATCTGTCCCATCCGAACCCGCAGTTTTCCGCAGCCGATGCCGAGAAGCTGGCCATTGAAGTCTTTGGCGTCACCGCGACGGCATCGCCGCTCGACAGCGAACGCGACCGCAATTTTCGTCTGGAGACCGGAACGGACGCCGACTGGATTTTGAAGATCGTCAATGCCAGCGAGCCGCTGGTCGAAAGCGAATTCCAGACCGCACTTTTGCACCATCTTTCCAACGCGGATGCAAAGCTTGCCGTTCCGCGTCTGAAGCCAAGCCTTTCCGGCGATGTGCTTGCATCGGCTGTTGCCAGCGGCGGCGAGCGCCATGCCATGCGGCTGGTCGGCTGGCTTCCGGGCGTTCCGCTTGCCGAAGTCAAGCGTACGTTTGGGCTGATGCGCAATCTCGGTCGCGCGCTGGGAGAACTCGATCATGCCTTGCAGGGTTTCATCCATCCGGGCGCCCTGCGCGATCTTGATTGGGATTTGCGCCATGGGGCCCGAGCGCGGACGCGCCTGCATTTCGTCGGCGATGCCGACAGGCGTGCTTTGCTTGAACGCTTCATTGTGCGTTTTGAAAACCACGTCGCGCCGAAACTGTCGCGCCTGCGCGCACAGGTCATCCACAATGATGCGAATGACTGGAATGTACTCGTCAGCAAGAGCGACCATGAACAGATTGCCGGTCTGATCGATTTTGGCGATGCGGTGCACACGGTTCTGATTGCCGAAGTCGCCATTGCCTGCGCCTATTCCATCCTCGATATGGAAGACCCAATCGGTGCGGCGGCAGCGCTGGCCGCCGGGTTCCATGAAAAATATCCGCTCAAGGCGGAAGAAATCGACGTTCTGTTCGATCTCATCGCCATGCGTCTCGTCACCAGCGTCACCTTCTCGGCCTCGCGTCACGACAAGACGGAGGATAATCCCTATCTCGCGATCAGCGAGGCTCCGGCCTGGCGTCTTCTGGAAAAGATGGACGCGATGAACCCCCGCTTCGCCACGGCTATTCTGCGTAAGGCTTGTGGCTTCGACGCCATCGAAGGCGCAGGCGCGGTCCGCAAATGGATTGCCGATAACAGCAAGACCTTTGCGCCGATTGTGCATCCCGCGCCTGCAACCATGACCAAGGCGCTGGTACCCTATGGCGATGCCACGCATGTCATGACGGTAGCCTCCGCCGAACAGCGCGCCAAGGAAGCCACGGAATGGTGGGATAATTTCTGCGCCGAGAACAACGTCCAGCTCGGCATCGGCCCTTGGGGCGAAAAGCGCAC
>JAEXXS010000361.1 GCA_023451915.1 Pseudomonadota bacterium
ACGCGCTGCAATGGGACCGTGACAAGCATTTCCCGGTTGATGCGCTTCGCGAAGCCGGATCACTCGGCATGGGCGGCATTTATGTCCGCGAAGATGTGGGTGGATCAGCACTGAAACGCATGGATGCGGTGCTTATTTTCGAGGCGCTCGCCGCCGCCTGCCCGTCATTCTCGGCCTTTGTCTCCATCCACAATATGGCTGCGTGGATGATCGACACTTTCGGCAACAATGTGCAGCGCCAGCAGTTTCTGCCCGGTCTGACCTCCATGGATTGGCTCGCCAGCTATTGCCTGACGGAACCCGGCTCCGGCTCGGATGCCGCGGCCCTTCGCACCCGCGCAACACGGGACGGCGATCACTATCTCATCAACGGCGCCAAGCAGTTTATTTCCGGTGCTGGAGAGACCGACATTTACGTCTCCATGGTGCGTACCGGCGAGGACGGTCCGAAAGGTATTTCTACTCTCGTTGTGCCGAAAGATGCACCCGGTCTCTCATTCGGTGCCAACGAAAACAAGATGGGATGGAACTGCCAGCCGACGCGGACAGTCATTTTCGATAACTGCCGTGTGCCGGTGGAAAACCGGCTTGGAGACGAAGGCAGCGGTTTCAAGATCGCCATGGCGGGCCTTGATGGCGGGCGGCTGAATATCGGAGCCTGTTCGCTTGGCGGCGCGCAATCCGCGCTCGACAAGGCGCTGGCATATTGCGGAGAACGCAAGGCCTTCGGACAAACGATCGACCGTTTTCAAGCCCTGCAATTTCGCCTTGCCGATATGGAGACGGAACTTTCGGCAGCGCGGCTGCTGCTTTACGCCGCCGCCAGCAAGCTTGACCGCAAAACCCACGATGCGGGCAAATGGTCGGCCATGGCCAAGCGGTTTGTGACCGACACCGGCTTCAATGTCGCCAATGAAGCGCTGCAACTTTTCGGCGGCTATGGTTATCTCCACGATTACGGTATCGAAAAGCTGGTCCGCGACCTGCGCGTGCACCAGATTCTGGAGGGGACCAACGAAATCATGCGCGTGATTATTGCAAGGCATATGATCGGGCGCTGAATAGCACTTATCGGAGGAGTTTATCATGGCCACTATCGCATTTATCGGCCTCGGCAATATGGGCGGCCCGATGGCGGCAAATCTGGTCAAGGCTGGACACACGGTGCGCGGCTTTGATCTATTGCCGCAGCATCTTGAAGAAGCGCGAGCCAACGGCCTGCAAATCGCGACCAGCGCGGTGGAAGCCGTAGCCGATGTGGACGCCGTCATCACCATGCTGCCCGCAGGAAAGCATGTTCTTGCGGTTTATGAGGAAATCGCCCCTAAGGCGCGAAAAGATTCTCTTTTTATTGATTGCTCCACAATCGACGTCGATTCCGCGCGCAAGGCCCATGCACTTGCAGCAAGCCACGGTCACCTCTCCATCGATGCGCCGGTTTCGGGCGGCACCGGTGGCGCTGCCGCAGGCACGCTGACCTTTATGGCAGGCGGCAGCGATACGGCCTTCGAGCGCGGCGAACCGATCCTCAAGCCGATGGCTGGCAAGATCGTGCATTGCGGCGGCGATGGAGCCGGACAGGCCGCCAAGATCTGCAACAATATGATTCTGGGCATTTCAATGATCGGTGTCAGCGAGGCTTTTGTGCTGGCGGAAAAGCTCGGTCTGTCGCACCAGGCGCTTTTCGACGTGGCTTCGACCTCGTCGGGCCAGTGCTGGTCGCTCACCACCTATTGCCCCGTGCCGGGCCCGGTCCCGACCTCACCCGCGAACCGCGACTACAAGCCGGGCTTTGCCGCAGCGCTGATGCTCAAGGATCTCAAGCTTTCGCAGGAAGCGGCGAAGAGCGCTGGCGCGGAAACGCCGCTTGGAGCCCATGCCGAAGCGATTTACGCGCTGTTTGACGGTGAAGGGCATGGCGGCGACGATTTCTCCGGCATCATCAATCATTTGCGAGCCAAATCCGACGCAAAGTAAAAAAGACCATAGGCTTGAAAAAACTTTCGTCAAAAAGCCAATGTTTAGATTTGCTTAATCGTCTGCTAACCCTACGGTAACGATGTTCGGATAAAAAGGAGCTCGAGACAGGCTGAGCCTCTCTCGATGCTCCGGATCTGGTATTGCGTACCGGAGCTTTATGTATCTCTCACCAAGCGTTTCGTCCGGTGGGATTGCCATGCGTAGTTGGCAAAACCGTGCGCCGAAAGGCAGCGCGGTTTTTGCCGTAAACGAAAATTTTATCAAATATTGTCCGTATATCACGATTGATTGGCGCTACCCGGATTGAAATCCGAGCATATTCCTGTGACATGTAGCAGCCTGTTTGCGCCTATTCGGGCATATCGTTCAGCATCGGGACTTCAAGTTTGACCGCAATAAGACAAACTGCGTCTACCGCAGACAAAGAAATATTGGGACTGCCTTGGGCTGTTCTGTTCGTCATATGCTATTTTGTGCTTCAGGCCGTGCTGGTGACTTATATCTCCAACGGCGCCGGCCTCGACGACGCGGAGCAGCTTGCCAATATAGGTTATCTCGATTGGGGTTATGGCGGTTCGCAGCCGCCTCTCTATACGTGGACGACCAATCTTGCCGCCTCTGTGCTCGGCACATCGATGCTGACCCTTCAAATTGTTAAGTTCGGCATGCTGGCAAGCCTGTTCCTCAGCGTCTTTGGCGCGATGCGGCTTTTAGGCTTTTCGCGTGCGGTCGCCTCGGCCAGCATGCTCGGCCTGTTTCTCATCCCGCAAATCGGCTGGGAATCGCAGCGCGCCTTGACTCATTCGGTGGCGGGCACGGCAGCTTGCGGCTGGACCTTTCTGGCCTTTGCATGGCATATGCGCAAACGCAATGCGCTTTCCGCAGCCGCGCTCGGCGTGGCGATGACGGCGGCGCTTTTGGGCAAGTTCAACGCGTCTTTCTTCCTGATCATGCTGATCATAACGGGGCTTTCCGTCCCGGAATATCGGGCCGTGCTGCTGTCGAAACTCTCAGGCGTTACCCTGCTTGCCTTTGCGATCTGCGTCGGGCCAACGGCAAGATGGATGCTCGCGCATAAATCGAGCGTCCTAGCGCGCTCCAGCAAATTTCAGATGGGCGCATCGGGAAATCCGATCTTCGACCGGCTAAACGGTATGGAAAGCTTCGTTGAAGCAGCCTTCCTGTTTTCAATTCTGGCGCTTGCAATCGCGGCGATCATCGCGCTCATCCATATAAAGAAGCGAACGGTGCCAACCACGCCTTACACGCCCGGCGAGACATTCATGCGCCGCCTGGTGTTTGTCGGTTTGTTTATCGTGCTTATCGGCGTCATTGCGACCGGCGCCAATGACGTGAAAGACCGCTGGCTTCAGCCCGTGCTTTTTCTTTTGCCTGCTGCGCTGGCATTCCGCCTCGAACGCTTCCGCATCGGCGACCGCCCGGTCGTCGAATATGCGGCAATGGGCGCGCTGGTTGCGCTGCTGGTTCCGCCGGTTCTGTCCTATTATCTGGTCTATGGCTCCAGCGTCCCACCATATGGGCAGCTGGACTATCGTCAGCTTTATACGGAAATCAGCAGCCACGGACCGTTCAGAACTATCGTAGCTGATAATCCGCAGATATCGGGCAATTTCCGGCTGTTTGACCCGTCGCTGAAGGTGGTCCACTCGGAAACACCGGAAGGGGCCAGGCAGGTCACAGCACCGATTCTTGTCCTGTGGTTTGGCGACGCCACACCGAATGCGCAGATCGCAGCGCTTCTGGCCAGCGTCAATATTGCGGTGCCAACGACGGGTATCATGACGACCAGCATTGCTTATAGAACGCGCCCGGATATGCAGATGCCGGTGGGGTATTTTCTGGTCAACGCACCATAAGGCGCATCGCGAGAGCGGTTTGGGTTAAAACGGAATCGTGGAACCGCTCTATCTATTTGTTTTCACGCATTATCCGACGCAAAACCGCTACGCACTTTTGCTGGAAATGCTCTAAAAAGGCCCGGGAGCATATCCCGGGCCTTTTGCTTAAATCCTTATTCCACCGTTTCCTGAACGGCATGGGCTGTGCCTTTTACATCGCGTCCGACGCCGCGAACCGTATTGGCACAAGAAGCCAGTGTGAAGGCACAGAGAACAATAGCAACTGGGACAAGGCGGGTCAGTTTCATAGCGGTCTCTCCGATAGGGATGTCGTTACAGCCCAAATGAATGGGCACACATGCTTTTATCCTGCCAGCATTCCATCGGCCCACCCCGGACCCCGCCTCTGTCAGCTGGCCATGAAGCCGTTTCATCCGGCTGTCATAATGGAAATCTAGCGCAACATTTTGCCCTGACAAGAGACGGCATTACTTACACCCACAAGTTCTTGTGAGATGTATCAGCAAGAACGAAAAGTCTCGAAGCGCCCGGTCCGGCGATAAGCTTCGAAGACACTGCGTAAATTCTCCGCCACCGCATGAATATGCGGCCCGGCGTCGGGTCTGATAATCATGCCAAGCTGATAGCGACCGAGTTCCGGCAGGCCATGCTCCGAACCCAGCGCGACAATGCCCTCACCAAGCAAGGTCTTCGCGAAAGGTGCAATGGCGAGGTCGGCCATGATGGCCGCGCGCTGCCCGGTGGAATGTGAACTCATATAAGCGATGCGATA
>JAEXXS010000379.1 GCA_023451915.1 Pseudomonadota bacterium
TTCATGATGGTCTGCGTGCGCTCCAGTTTCATGGCCGGGTTGTAGCCGATGCAGAAATCACCATCGCGATTGCAGGAGAGCAGGTGCCCGATATGGCCAAGGCCCATCTCGCGATACATTTCCGAATAGCGGCAGCGCGTGACGTTGAAATCGAAATGATCCTCGCCCTGCGAAATAACATCGATTTCCAGTGCGTTTTCCTTCGTCCAGAGCGGCTGGATATCGGCAAAATCCTGGATCGTCGGCGTGCGGCCCAGTTCATCGGCAAAGCTCTTGCCCTGTTCGATTGCGGAGCGGCTAACTGCTTCGCCAACGACGGCTTGCGCTTCTTCTTCACCGACGCGTTCACGCAGCACATCATAGATGTTCTTGATAACCATCGCCTCAATGCGGCGGCGTTCGAGAATGGACATTTGATTCATGGACCTGACCTTTCACATGAATAAGCTGATTTAGAGATTGGGTTCGGTGAGATCCTTGCGCCGAAGCCAGGCGAGATAGAAAGGGGCGATTTTCCGCGCGATTTTATGAAAAGGCAGCGGCGCGGGTTCCGAGATGGGCAAGGCAAGTTCCTGCACCGGTTCTCCATCCAGCGCTCGCCCAAATTCGCGGCCAAGCGATGTGCCAAGCGCAACGCCGCGACCATTGCAGCCGATCCATGCCCAGCCATTTGGACCGAGCTGATGGACGCGCGGGAAACGATCCCACGTCATGCCGATATAGCCGCTCCACACATGGGTGATTTCCGGCTCGCCAAGCGTTGGAAAGGCTTCCGCCATGTTGCGCGCCGTCTTGCGCTTGACACGCTCGGCCACGTTGAAATCACCCATAACCACGCCGCCGGTAATCAGCCGGTTGCGGGCATCATAACGGAAAAAGCGCAGATCGCCGCGTGTATCGGAGACGGCTTGTCTTCCGGGCAAAATTTTTGCGCGCAGATTATCGCTGAGGGGCGCAGTCGCCATCTGCCACGAGAGAATCGGCACGATGGTGCGGGCGAGACGCGGGGCGAGCCTTTCGCGCAACTCGCCGGTATAGGCATTGGTGGCGAGCAGGAAGCCTTTCGCACGCACGGTGGCGCTGTCCGTGAGCACTTCCCAGTGATCGCCAGCGTGCTGATAGGACGTAACCGGGCTTTGCTCGTGTATGATCGCGCCGTGACGTTCCGCCGCCGCAGCAAGTCCGCGCGCGAAGGCCAGCGGGTTGATATGACCGCCGGTCGGGTTGAACATGCCGCCATACCAGAAATCCGTGCCGAGCAATTGCGATGTTGCCGCTCGATCAAGAAACTCTGCCGGAAAGCCGAAGCGTTTCCATGCTTCAACGCGGGTTTGCGACAGCTTCACCCGGCCTGGCGAATGGGCAGGCTGGAACCAGCCCTTCTGCTCGGCTTCGGCCTCGATATTCTCATCGCGCACGATTGAAAAGAGAATGTCAGCGCTGTTGCCGATCAGTCTGGCGAAGCGTTCGCCCGCAGCACCATAGCGTTTTGCGATCGCATCCGGCTCGGCTGACGTCATGGTGGGGATCACCTGGCCGTTGTTGCGGCCTGATGCGCCCCAGCCGACCGCATTGCCTTCCAGCAGGATGACGCGCTTGCCGCGTTTCGCCAGATGAAGTGCTGCTGACAGGCCCGTAAAACCGCCGCCGACGATAACAATATCGGCTTCCGCATCACTGG
This sequence comes from Pseudomonadota bacterium, assembly GCA_023451915.1. The sequence continues at coordinate 1,682 of JAEXXS010000379.1, forward strand.
TTAGCGGCTTGGCCGGGGTGCGGGCCGGCGCAGTGGCGGCCCAGATCGAAGGGGGAAATTCTACTTTTTGCATGGTGTCACGCATTCTCAAAATGAGGTGGCGTCCAGTTCTTGCCGGGGATGGAGGCAAGCAGGCGCTGTGTATATTCATGTTGCGGATTGGCAAAGACTTCAGCCGTCGGTCCGGTTTCGGCGATCTCGCCCTTGGACATGACGATGATGCGGTCGCAAAGCTGGGCTGCGACGCGTAAATCGTGCGTGACGAACAGCAGCGACAGGTTCAGCCGTTCACGCAAGTCGGCCAGAAGCCGCAGAACCTGAGCCTGTACCGAAACGTCCAGTGCGGAGACCGGCTCGTCTGCCACGATAATCCGTGGTTCAAGCGCCAAAGCGCGGGCGATGCCGATGCGCTGACGTTGCCCACCGGAAAACTCATGCGGAAAACGGTCGGCGGCGGCAGGCGAAAGTTCGACCAGTTCCAGCAATTCGCGGGCCTTTGCGTGCGCCTCAGCCTTCGGTACACCATGGACGATAGGCCCTTGCGCGATGAGGTCTACGACGCGGCGGCGCGGATTGAGCGAGGCCATTGGGTCCTGAAAGACCATCTGGATATTCTTGCGCATGGCGCGCACTTCGCGCGGGCTGGCGCTCAGAAAATCCTTGCCGTTCACATCGACCTTGCCGCTGTCTGCTTCAAGCAGGCGCGTCACGATGCGCGAAACGGTCGTCTTGCCGGAGCCGCTTTCGCCAACGACGCCGAGCGTTTCGCCCTGTCGCAGTTCAAACGAAAGGTCCTTCACGGCAGGAACGGCGCTTCTTTTGCCTGTCAGTAATCCGCCGCGCGCCTTGAAGGTTTTGCGTAAAGCGCTTGCCTTGAGAATGATCGGCTGCGCTTCACCTGACGGCTTTGGTTCGGGCGGGGTGAGGGCTGGAACCGATGCGATCAGCGCCTTCGTGTAAGCGTGCTGGGGATGGTTCAGCACCTCATTTGCAGGGCCCTGTTCGACCAGTTCGCCCAGCCGCAGCACCGCGACGCGATCGGCGATTTCCGCCACCACGCCAAAATCATGCGTAATAAAAAGGATGCCCGTGTCATGCTCGCGTTGCAGATCGCGGATCAGCTTCAGAATTTGCGCCTGCGTGGTCACGTCGAGCGCAGTAGTCGGTTCGTCGGCAATGATGAGGCGTGGCTTCAGGATCAGCGCCATAGCGATCATCACGCGCTGGCGCTGCCCACCGGATATCTGATGCGGATAGGCGTTATAAGCGGATTCCGGGTCCGGTATCTTCACCTCTGCCAGCATATCAAGCACGGCGGCACGGCGTTCCTTGCGGCCAAGCTTGGTATGCAAGCGCAGCACTTCATCGATTTGCCAGCCGACCGTCTTTTGCGGGTTGAGCGCAGTCATCGGCTCCTGAAAAATCATGCCGATGCGGTTGCCGCGCAGCTTTTTCATGTCAGCTTCGCTGAGCGAATAAAGATCAGTGCCTTCAAGCTTGATCGTGCCGTGCGTCACGCGCACATGCGGTTCCGGCAAAAGACGCATGATCGCGCCTGCCGAAAGCGACTTGCCAGAGCCGCTTTCGCCGACGAGGCAGACGATTTCACCGGGATTGATCGTCAGTGTGAGGTCCTGCAAGGCAAAAGGGCGATCTGCGCCCTTCGGAAGCGCGATTTGCAGATTGCTGATTTCGAGAACGGGTGCGGCGGTCATTATTTCTTCTGCCTCGGATTAAGCGCGTCGTTCAGGCCTTC
>JAEXXS010000412.1 GCA_023451915.1 Pseudomonadota bacterium
CGTTAACGCCATGCGTGGCGTGTCGGGAAACTGCGTCATCAACACATCAAGCTGTCGATAGGACGGCCTGAAATCATGCCCCCATTGCGACAGACAATGTGCTTCGTCTATAGCGATCAGCGAGAGAGGCACATCGCTCAGGCGTTGCAATGTATCCGGTCTGAGCAGGGTTTCAGGCGCCACATAGAGCAGATCAAGCACCCCAGCATGGATATCACGCCACAAGGCCAGCCTGTCATCACCAGCAAGGTCGGAATTGAGCGCCGCAGCCTTTACACCCGCCTGCCGGAGCGCGGAGACCTGATCGGTCATCAACGCCAGAAGCGGTGAAACCACGATCCCCATGCCCGGTCGCGCAAGAGCGGGAATCTGATAGCATAGTGATTTGCCGCCGCCCGTCGGCATCAGAACGAATGCATTATTGCCTGCTATTGCATGCGATACGATCTCCGCTTGCCGCCCACGGAAGGCATCGTATCCATAAATGGTTTTGAGAATGTGGAGCGGGTCAGTCATCATCAGCAGTCAAAGCATCATTTGTTGTTCAGATTCGGCATCTACATTCATAGCAGGCGTCAGCGGAAAATCAGTCGTTCATCGCAAGAAACGATGCCAGCGATCATACTGCATGGACGCGTTGCGGATTCCAAACAGTCTTTATCCGAGGCATGAGCAGACCAAGGGACAATCTATCGATCATAAATGCACTTTTTAGTGATCTGTCCATTCAGCGTCAGATTCTCTTTGAACGAACAACAGCACGGCTCAGTCGCGTAGCCAGTTTTCGACCCTCAGAGCACGGATGCGTGAGAATTCTCCGGTATTGGCCGTGACTAACACCACCCCGAGCGCATAAGCATGGGCAGCAATGAAGAGGTCATTCGGACCGATGGGCTTACCAACGGCTTCCAATTCGGCTCGGATTCGCCCATATTCGGCGTCGGCAGGCGTATCAAGTGCAAGCACTTGCATACTTCCAAGAATGGCCTCGATGTGCGCCAGCAGCTTTGGCGACCCCTTTTTGGCGCATCCATAACGCAACTCTGCTGCCGTGATGATACTGACGCAAACAGCTTCTGGTCCAACCTCGGCGATGCGTTTGGCGACAGCGCCCTTGGGGTTTCGTGCAAGCTCGGACACGACATTGGTGTCAAGCATGTAGAGCGCGCTCACAGATCGATTTCTTTTAACGGTAGCAGGGTATCGTCAATATCAGGGAACTGATCTTCCGGTCCAAGCGGTTCCAATCCGGCAAGCACTTCCAACAGGTTCAGGCGACGCACCGGCTCTATGATAAGTCGATCTCCATCGCGATGGATCATCACCCGGTCGCCGGGAAGTTCGAAGTCAGCTGGAATGCGTACAGCCTGGCTCTTATTGTTACGGAAGAGTTTTGCTTCGCGGGCTGGTGTAGGTTCGGAGTGTCGGAGTTGTGGCATATTGGTCTCCTTTGTATATACACGAGTATATACATCGTGGCAGGATAAATTTCAAGCGGCGCGCGGTCGCTAGCGCGCAATTGTACGTCGTTCAGCGATGTTGTAGCGGTTCATAGTGTGCACCAAACTAAGATGTGGGAAGGCAAGGTCGGCGATGGGAGTGTACAGCGGAGACGCCATTTTTCGTAATTATATATGCAAAACAATAACGGAGTTATCCGTGATGGGAAAATCCTGGCCACATAAGCGGCAACGAACTCGATGATCAGAGATAAAATAAGATAATAAAAACAATAAGATATAGTAAATCGCGTAATATTAATTATGGAACTTTAATCGCGGTTGATGCGGTGCGGACGCTGCCAGCTTCTGGGATGTTGATATGCGCTTTGCACGACCCAGCGTAGCTGGTCATCTTTTGGAGAAGCTGAACAACATCGTCCTCTGGGATATGTTTCTTAAGTCTGCTTGATGGGTGTTGGTTGATAGGCAACAAGTCGCCAAACTTCCTCTCGTCGACGATAAACCGCGAGGAAGGCGTTTGTTAGATTTCGCTCATCATCTCCAACTTTAACATCTGCGAGCATCCGTCCAGCAATTATTGCAGTTTCATCAAAGGTGTGCATGAGCTCGATGGATTGATCGATACGCCTGTAACAAAAATACCCACTGATCAGCTTGGCAAGATAGGTCTCGCGAGTATCGCGAGACCCATCGGAATGAGTATAAATAAGATCTACGTCCAGAATTCCCGCGAGTTCCCTCGAGTCGCCAGCGATCATGGCCCTATAACGCGCTTCTTCGGCCGCCAATATATCTGTTCGAAGTTCATTGCACATTACACCCTCACGAAACCGCTGTGATGGTCGATCCATGCTCGAGGTGGCACAGCTCCCCAACGATTGACGACCTTGATATTTGAAAGGTTCTCCCCCGCATCCGTCACCTTAGGTTGACGGAAGTCGTCACCGATTACCTCCATTTCTGCGGTACACTCCACAAGAAACCCACCACTGTCGACATAGTAGGCGAACAGATTGTCGCCCGCACCATGGCGGCCCGGCCCCCAAACGAGGCTTCGGTCACAGGCATCCAGTTTGTCACCCAGCCGTTTGAAGTCACAAAAGTCGGAGAATTCCCAGCTGTAATGGTGCAGACCCGTCGTTCCCTTCACTAATCCCACCGTATGGTGGCGACCATCTCCGGCCCGCATCCATACCAACTCGAAATCCGTCGTACGTTCTGAGACGATCAACCCCAACACATCGGAGAGTTCAAGCGCCATCGCCTCCGGATCCGCTGCGCAAAGATTGACGTGGTCAAGAAAGCGGGGATGGATGCCTGCCCCCACATACCTGGCGGGCTGATCTTCAGGTATCGGCGTATGCACTTCAAAAACATGGCCCTCGCTGCTCACAAAGGTAAGGGAACAGTCAATCTGCGGCAAGGACGGTTCGTCTGACAGGATTTTCAGACCGCGCGCCCGGACGCGGACAGCAACTTCCTCTACCGCCTTCACGCTCACGGCCTCCAAACCGATTGCGCGAACTTCGTTTGCTGATGCCCTATGCAGCACCAGTTCGGCATGCCGACGATTGGAGGTCAAGATTGCAACGCCATCCACTTGGCTAACAATCCTTGCTCCGGCAATTTCTTGGGCGTCGGAGACTGCCGCATCCAATTCAACAACATTCAAGGCGATGTGTCCAAGGCGATAAATTAATTGAGACATGTCTATCCTCCCTTCCTCACGTTCAAGCCACGGCTGGTGCTTCATCCCGCACGGGATTGCGCAAGATGCCAATACCATCGATCTCGACTTCACAGATATCGCCATCCTTCATGAAAACCGGCGGCTTACGCGCCCAACCGATACCGGCCGGAGTACCTGTTACGATGACGTCACCCGGTTGCAACGTGATCGCTTCGCTAAGCGTGGAGATAAGTTCGGCAACAGGAAAAATGAGATCGGCGGTATTTCCGCTCTGCATGACGACACCATTGAGACGCGTTTTTATCTCCAGGCCATGGCCACCGTCGGGCAATTCGTCTGCTGTCACCAAAACGGGACCGAATGCTCCGGTGTTGTCGAAATTCTTGCCAATGGTCCATTGCGGCGACTTGAACTGATAATCGCGGATCGATCCTTCATTGAAGATGGAATAGCCTGCAACATGCTGCAGAGCATCGCGCTGCTTGATATGGCGTCCTCCCTTGCCAACAATCGCGACCAATTCACCCTCAAAATCGAGCTGTTCGGATAACTGCGGTCGGATGATTGGCTGGCCATGCGCTATCAGACTGGTTGCATAGCGGGGAAATACGGCTGGATAGGTCGGCGTATCTTTGTAAGGGCTCTCAGCTGCATGATCCAGATAGTTTAGACCAATACAGAAGATCTTGGGAGGTACGACAATCAGCGGTTGGAGCGCCACCGCATTGAGATCAATCTCGTCGCCGAAAGTGAGCCCTTCCTTGCTCGCCAGATTGACCCCGGATTTAAGCCGTTCCAGGATTGAAACCGTTCCGGCATCTCGCCATAGTCCGTCGACAAAAGCAGCTGTTCGTGCCTTTCCGTCCTTCAGAAAACTTGCATACCGCATAACAAACTCCTTGCTTTGATTGTTCAGAGAAACTGGCAGGTATCGTCACTCGATAACCGCGGTAATCGCGGAAAGAGTTTTTCGTGATCGCCATAACCCAGATTGATCAGAAAATTGCTGTACAGTCGCCGGTCCGGGAAGAACTCCGCATCAACCATTGCCCTGTCGAAACCCGACAGCGGACCGCAATCAAGACTCAATGCCCGTGCCGCAAGGATGAAATAGCCCCCTTGCAACGTGCTATTCCGCACAGCGGTTTCCTGAGCAAGCAAAGCGTTGTCCGCAAATCCATCAGCAACTTCAGGCCGATGGCAAAATAACCGCGGTAAATGCTTATGGAACTGGCTATCATACGCCACGATTACCGTTACAGGTGCTGTCCGTACCTTTTCGACATTAGCGGCTGCCAGAGCCGGCAGTAGCCGGGCCTTAGCCTTTTGGGACACCAGAAATACAAATCTGGCAGGTTGGCAATTAACGGTTGTCGGCGCAAGCTTGACCAGGTCGTAGATTTGTCTCATCAGTTTCCTGGGCACGGGGCGCGCAAGCCAATTGCCGTGCGAACGACCAGTGAGAAAAATGCGCGTGATGACAGGATCATCCATGGAGATAAGCCTTAGAAAGTGTATCGTCCGAAAGGGCCTGATCCCATTCTCCCCTGCCGACTTCGTGCACCACACGGCCAAGCGACATGACATAGGCTCGGTCGGTCATTGCGGCGGCAAGCTTGACACTTTGTTCGACAATAAGAAGGCTAAGTCCGCGTGCACGCAACTGGTTTAGAGCTTGTAGGATTTCCTGTACTATCTTTGGCGCAAGCCCGGTCGTCAGTTCATCCAGAATAAGCAAACGTGGTTGAAGCAACAAAGCGCGCGCCACCGCAACCATCTGTTGCTGTCCCCCAGATAAAAGCTCTACCCGGGTTGACAGTTTTTCACGCACCACGGGGAAGAGATCAAGGACCTCTTCAAAAGCTATTCGGACAAAGCCTTCAGGCCGCCTGGCGCGGCCGCCCGCGTGATCAGAAAGCCGAAGGTGTTCGGCAACGCTCAGTTCACCGAACAGCCCCCTCGTTTCCAGTACAACGGCAATACCGTCTTCAACACGGCTATATGGAGGGCGCACGCCTATATCGACACCGTTGAAGCTTATGTTGCCGGCCGTCGGCGGCGAGAGGCCAAGAATGGAACGTACAAGGGTGGATTTGCCTGCTCCATTTGCGCCAACGATAGCAACAGCCTCATTGTCCGCCACGTCGATGTCAAAGCCTCGCAGCACTGGAATGTGGCCATAACCCGCTTCAATTTTCCGTACGCTCAGCATGGTTATCCTCCCAGATACGCATCGCGAACAGCCGCGTCGGCCTGGATATCGGCCATGGAACCGCTAGCGATAATCTTGCCGAAATAAAGTACATGGACTTCGCTGCAGACTTCCATCAGCCCCATGTCATGCGACACGAGCAATATGGTGATCCCTTCACCGGCAAGTATTTCGATCCATTCACGCAAACGCCACGTCTCTTCTTGTGACAGGCCTGATGAAGGTTCATCAAGCAGCAGCAGGCGCGGCGTGGCCATACGGGCACGCGCCAGTTCAACGATGCGTTGTTGCCCGGCAGGCAGTTCTCCGGCGCGCACTTTACGGACGCGGGTAAGTCCGAAGCGTTCCATCATCGCCTCGGTCGCTTCAGCCATATGTCGCGCCTCTCTACGTTCGGCAGGCGTGCGGAGCATGGAGGAAAAGAAGCAGGACTGCGTGGCGCCATAAAGACCCATGGCCACATTCTCCGCCACACTCATGTGTCCAAAGACCTTGGGTGTCTGGAAAGTTCGAACCAAGCCCGAACGGCTGCGCTGTTGTACGGGCAAGTTCGTGATTGGCCGCCCATCCATTCGAATTTCCCCTGCTTTGGGCGAGAGGAAACCAGAGACGATGTTGAACAGTGTCGTCTTACCAGAGCCATTTGGCCCCAGCAGCCCAGAAATGCTTCCAGCAGAAACATTGAAGCTGACGTCACCGAGTACTGCAAGGCCGCCAAAGGCATGTGCGACCCCCGCAAGTTCCAGTATGGGGGTGGTGCCGGTCATCGCGCAAGCCTCCTATGCAGGCGAGCGGGTAGCCCGGTCAGACCTTCTGGTAAAAGCGTCACCACAACGACCAGCACGATACCGAATAGCATCTGATGGATATCACCGAAGGCGCTCAACCACTCGGGCACCAACGTCACGAACAATGCCCCCGGCACCACGCCCCAGATTGTGCGCGCGCCTGCAATAACGGGGATAAGCAGAAAAACGATAGAACGCTGGATGGTGAAGCTTTCGACACTCACATAGGTGACGTAATGAGCAAATAGCGAGCCGGCAAGCGAGCCGAGAAGCGAGCCAATGACGAATACACGTAGCCGTAAGCCGTGGATGTTCACCCCAAGCCCCTCAGCGGCAGGCGCCGCGTCGCGAACGGCCCGCATCGCAAGCCCTGGCCTTCCCGCAGAAAGGTTTAGGGTCAAAAGCAGCAGGACAAGCACCAATCCCCATGCAAGATAGTAAAAGCGTATCGGGCTATCGAACGGGATGCCGGCAATGCTCAAGGGCGGTAAACCACCGATGCCGAGCGTCCCGCCCGTCAGCCAGTCCCATTCGAAGAACAGGATCGTTCCGATCATGCCGACGGCGAGCGTCGCTAATGCGAGAAAGAAGCCGGTCAGACGCAGGATCGGCCAGCCGATGACAGTGGCAATCAATCCCGTAACCGCCAAGCCGACAAGCATGCCAATGATTGGTGGCCATCCAAGTGTGGTGGTGCCATAAGCTGAGGCATAGGCCCCAATGCCATAGAAAAATGCTTGTGCGAGATTGACGATACCACACTGGCCCAACAAGAGCCCGACACCAAGACCAGCAATGCTATAGAGCGCGGCAAAGACCATCAGATCGGTTGAATGACGCCCAACCAGGGCAGGCAGGATGACACGAATGCCAAGCGCGAGGATCAGCAATGGGCGAACACCGAAGAGAGAATGTTTACTGTCAGACATTGTCTCAGCCCCCCTTTCGCCCATGATAGCCGAGAAGACCGTTCGGCATGAGCACCATCATTACGATCATGATCGACAATGCGAAGACATCCTTGTAGCCAGATGATAAACCGACGACTGCGAGTGCCTCACTAAGGCCGATAACCAGCCCGCCGACCACTGCACCAAGCGGATTGGCCAATCCGCCAAGAATGGCGGCAGCAAATCCTTTCAGTGTAATCCCAAGGCCCATCTGATAACTGACAGCGATCATAGGTGTGACGAGAATACCAGCGAGCGCTCCAATGGATCCGCCAAGCACGAACGTATACCCACGCATGCGCTCCACATGAATGCCAGTGGTCGCCGCACCGTCTGGATCAATGGAGACCGCAGTCATGGAAAGGCCTGTGATGCTGTAGCGGTAGAAAGCCCATAGTCCGACGACCACGACGAGTGAGATCGCTATCAACCACAATGCATGGACGGTAACAAAGGCACCAAAGATTTCCACGACACGATCACCTCCAATCCCCGGAAGGAGATGTGAATCGCGGCCCGCGAAATAGAGGACTCCGGCGGAAATCGTGAACGCAAGGCCGATCGTCAGGAGAAGGAAGGCATCCTCTTCTGCATGCCGTCGCATCATCGGACGAACACAAAATCTGTCGATGCCATAGCCCATGGCAGCACCTCCGGCTATGCCCAGCGCAAACGCGAACGGATAGGACAACCCCCAAGAGGCGAGTGCGAAGACCGCTAACATCCCGCCGATCACCGCAAAGTCACCTTGCATGGCATTGACGATGCGCGTACCCTTGAAAATGATGGCGATTCCGATACCGACCATCGCATAAATAAAGCTGTTGGCCAGCCCGGCCAGCACGGATTGCCAGACAAGTACCATTGTCATGTTTCCTCCTCAAAAGCTGACGCTAAGGCTTCGCCCTGTAAGGCAGCCGGCTGAATTGTCCGTTGGTCAAAAGCGAATAGTTAAAGCTTGAAAGCGTAAGCCCCCCCATATCGGGTGCAGAGAAATCGTATTTCGCAAATACGCCTGGATATGGCTTTCGCAATGTATCGCATAAGGCTCCATCGGCTGGCTCGGGTCCTGTCGTTTTCAACGCATCTGCCACCACCATGACGGCATCCCAGCCAGCCGCCTCGAAATGCTTGGGCAAGCGTCCATATTCCTCTTTGAAGGCTGAAACAAAATCTGCCTGGTTCGGTAACGGATCCTCTGCAATCAAGAATTCAGCATGGACGATATTGTCTGCTGCAGCCCCCATTGACCGCACCACTTCGTATAATGCAGTACCGTGAACGGCGATGATCGGCTCCGTTACCCCAACTTGTCTCAGATTGCGAAATCCAGTACCTTGAGACGATAGAACAATGACCATGTCGGGTTGTGCGGCTTTAATTTTTGCGGCCTGGGCAGTGGCGTCTGTTGCAGAAAGCTCGAATTTTTCAACAGCGGAGAACACAACCCCATACTGCGAACCAAGCTTTGACATCGCACCCCAGATTACCTGGCCGTATCCCGAATCGTGCAGAACACCTACGTTCTTGGCCCCATTATCGCGAGCGTAGCTGAGTAGGGCTCGCGCATTTAGTTCCTGTGCAGGGGTCAGGTGCAAAACACACTCGCGCGTCGCCTCCACCGATGGTCCAAGCCCCGTGAAAGCCAGCAATGGGATTTTTTGCGCCTGAGTAATGGCACCGACCGCCACCGTCGATGCGATACCTGTGGGACCGACCACTGCCTCGACACCAGCGGAGTGGACAAGCGCATTGATCTTGCTGATCGCAGCATCCGGGTTCGAGCCGTCATCCTCCACGATCACCTCTAGCTGGCGTCCTGCGATGCCGCCATTTGCGTTGATGATCTTTTGCGCCAAAAGAATCCCTTCCCGTTCGGCGATACCCAGAGAGGCGAGCCCACCCGTGCTTGAGACTATTGCACCTATGCGGACAGGCTCATGGCCTGCGCCTTGGGCCGTCGCAGATGAGGCCCATGCCACAGCCAATACTGAAGTTGTGGCGCGTATCCAGTTTCCAAAGCCCATCTTCTCCTCCTTGATGAACCCTATCGACCATAGCAGCAATAATTTTCTACACAATCATTTATTTTCTATAATTTTGATATTATCGTATATTCTTGTTATCAATCAGGGAGGAATCTGATGCGCCTAGATGGAAAAGTGATTGCCGTAACAGGTGCTGAAACGGGAATTGGGCGGGCAATTGCTGAATGTTGTGCCGCAAAGGGCGCGTCAGTGGCACTTGCTGGGCTCTCGGTGGAGGGGCTTGAGGAAACTGCACAAAATATCGCAATAGGCAGGTCACTGGTCGTGCCCGTCGACATCTGCGATCGTTCGGCCGTCACGGCAATGATCGCCAACACACAGACACATTTCGGCCGTCTCGACGGCGTTGTCGCCAATGCTGGAATAGCGCTTCCCAAGAAACCTATCCTCGAAACGCCGGACGAGGATTGGGATAAGGTGATTTCGGTCAATCTCACAGGTACCTACAATACGGTCATCGCCGCAGCACGCGCTCTTGTTGCACAGGGATCGGAAGGCTCGATTATCGCCACTGGTTCCTCAACCGCCCTACGTGGCATTGCCGGCTTGACGCCTTATGTTGCTGCTAAATGCGGTGTCCACGGCCTCATGCGCCAACTGGCGCTCGAACTTGCTCCGCACCGAATTCGGGTCAACACACTTGTTCCCGGCACAACCGCCACTGCGCTCGCTCGTGCTTTGCCGGGTCACCTGGACGCGGCAGCCCAGACCCTGCCGTTTGGCGAGGTAGTGGAGCCCGGCGAACTTGGTCGGTATGTAGCCTTTGCTTTGAGCGATGCCATGCCGCACATGACAGGCGCCTTGCTCTGTGTCGACTCAGGCCGAACGATTGCCTGACAAATAGATATACTTTCTATAATGTTGAGATGATTATCATAAAGAGAATCACCCAAGAGGACCTCTCATGCCGACCGATACCCAGGATCGCCCCCGCACCCGAACATCCGAGATACTGGAAGCGCTCCGGCATGCGATCCTCAACGGTCAACTCCTGCCGGGAGAAAGATTGCGCTTTGAAGAGCTGCGGGACCAGTTCGATGCCGGGATGGGACCATTGCGCGAAGCGTTGACGCGGCTCGCCGGGGATGGATTGGTGACATTTGAGGAACACAAAGGTTACCGTGTTGCCCCAGCCTCGCGAGAGGACCTCGTGGATCTTGCCGAGATCCGTGCCTCAATCGAGGCGATGGCAATAACGCGGGCCATCAAGAATGGGACAGATGCCTGGGAGGGAAGAATAATCGCCACCCTTCATGAGCTTGCCAAGCGTTCCAAGCTCACCGCCGAAGGCGATATTGACTTTGTCTGGGAAGAAATCCACCAGCGCTTCCATTCATCGCTCGTGTCTGAATGTGGATCAACGCGGTTATTGGCGTTTCGGCAAATCTTGTCTGACCAGGCAACGCGCTACCGCCGATTGTCTGTTCACTACCTTATAAAACCACGTGACGATCTTGCGGAGCACCGCGAAATCGCCGACGCTGTCGTAAATCGGCGCACCGACGACGCCGTTTACCTCATCCGCCAGCACTACACACGAACCCTTGAGATTTTACTTCATGCGGCTCCTGAGATATTCGACATTACATACCTGGGCAAAAGCTGATTGTGCCCTAAGCAAGTCATGTCTTGAATGCTAGGTCCTTAGGCGTTCGTCAGCTGGGGTAATCTCGCTAAAGATCTCAACAAACGGTTTCGATCAGTGGCGTAGGATTATGACCAAGAACGGTATTCCTATCACCGATTCTGTGATAGTGTTCGGACCGACCATCCGTCCCCTATTGCTTGCTTCAATTGGTAGTAAATCCCTCAGGACACGCCATCTGGATTCGCTCAGATTTGTCATGGCCCGAAGACGCTTACAACACTGCTTTTAGTTCCGCAGCTCATCAAACCTATTCTTTGAGCAGGTTGTTCTGCCGGAGAAACCAGTCTCTTGATGCGAAAAGGCGACGCTTTGAGCGACGCCTTTTTGGGTTTACTCGTGAAGATCACTCAAAGTCCCTATCGGCGTAGAGCCGGGTTTTCGCGACTTCCTCAATGTTGTGCGTGCCACCCAGCATCATGTTGATGGTCAGTTCCTTGTTCAGCTACTGAATAACGGAGTTGACTCCTTCGGCACCGCCCAGGTTGAGCCCATAGAGGATCGGGTGCCCGACAGCGACAATGTCGGCACCGCTGGCAAGCGTCTTGAACACATGCGAGCCTCGGCGAATACCGCTGTCAAACACGATCGGCACACGCTTGTTGACGACCTTTGCGACAGACGGCAGCACATCGAAAGATGCCTTCTAGGTATCCAGCTGGCGTCCGCCAGGATTGGATACCCAGATGGCATCCGCCCCGGCCTTGATAACCGTGTCGGCATCGTCGGGGGACTGAATACGCGTCACGATGACCGGCAGATTGGTTAGGTCCTTGACTTATTTGATATCTGTCGGTGTGAAGGACTGCTTGGCCTATTCATAGATTTCACCGATGCCTACGCCCTTGCCGGTCTTCGAGCCATCGTCGTTCCTACTTGGCAAACAGTTCCAGATTGGCGAAGCCTATTGGGAACTGGAAACTGTTCTTGATATTGTCTTCGCGATAACCGCCAACCGGCGAGTCGAGCGTCAGAATAATGGCCTTCGCTCCACTGTCTTTGGCACGCTTCAACGTGAACTCGTTGAACGCATTGTTCTTGCTCATGTAGAGCTGGAAGAAAAATGGGTTGTCGCCGAAGCTTCGGCCACCTCTTCACTTGTCTTATTGCCATAGGTACTGAGTGAGAAGATGGACCCAGCCTTGGCCATGCAAACCTGAGCTTCTAGGTCGTTCAGGTTGACGATCTTAATCGGGCCTTCTGCAGTGCTGACCTTATAATCGCTGGCGTGAGTGACCCCAAGGGAGAACGCCAGCACGATCGCGCTCAGCGATGCGGCATATTTTTTACCATTTGAACGGATCATTGCATAATCTCGTGAAGCATATCGTGGCCGGTTATAATTTTTTGCGGCCAAGACAATACATGAAGCGGATTGAGGAGTTTTTCAGAGCGCATCCCGATCGGATAGAAACAGCTTTCGGAATAAGATGCGTGATTGCTCCGGTTTACTGCTTGACAGCCTCAGCCTGAATTTCAAGCTTGACCATCTTGGCCATGCCTTCCTTTACAAGGAAGTCCACGCCCCATTGGGTGCGATTGATAGTTGCTTCAAAATCGCCACCACAGACTTCTGCCTTGAAGATCGGGCTCTGGTAACAACCGAACTTGGTGGACGTGAGTTGGATTGGCAGTGTCTTTCCCTTTATGGTCAGATCGCCATCCACCGATACCAGCTTGTCTTCGTCAAAATTCCACTTGGTCGATTTGAACTCAATGGTTGGGAACTTTTCCGCGTCCAGCATGTCAACACCTGTCACGTGCTTATCAAATGCGGCCATGCCTGTATTCAGCGTCTTTACGGGAATTGAAATATCCATCTTCCCATCCATGGTTTCAGGATCGAACGAGATATCGCCCTTGATTTCATAGAAACCGCCGCTGTTTGTCGATGTATTGAAGTGATCAATATAGAAAACAGCTTTTGTATGTGTTGGGTCCAGTTTGTAATCCGCAGCCTGGGCAGCCGAGACTGACAGCAACGAGGCTAAGAGTGGCAGTACGAACTTTCTCATGTCCATTTCCTTGTCGAGATTTAGCCGTGAAGCGTGAATACAGTGGTCGCTTCGATGCCTTTGTAAGTAGCTGTGGGGCGTAACGCTGTGTAGTTCGGATTTTGGTACTCAATGTCCTATAAATAGGACGGTTGCTTGCGTTGGAGCGGGAACTGCAGCAGATACAGCCGGGATCAAAGGAATTTCCCTGGAAGCTTTGGCCGACGCATGAAGAGTGTTGTGAGTGCTGCAAGAGCAATGGCAAGACCGATCATGACGAACATATCGATACAGGCCAGCACGAAAGCCTCGCGTTGAACGGTTCTGGCGAGCACGGCGGTGGCTTGGGCAGACACCGTCGTCGGATCGATGTTGTGAGCTTCCAGCATGGCTGCGGTTCGGTCGATGCGACCCTGCACATCCGCAGCGCCACGTTCCAGATGCAGGCCAAGCAGATTGGAATGCAGCTGCTCCTGCATGCGTGTGAATGTACTGACCACAGCAAGGCCGATGGCTGTGCCAACCGTGAGAACGATATGAACAAGGGAAGCAATCTACGGTATTTCCCTGACGCTGATTTCTTCCGTTATCAGAACCATCAAGGGTACGGCGGTGAATGGTGCGGCGATGGACTGCACGAACAGCGAAGGCAATATCTGATCCGACGTCCATAGATGCTTGAGATCGGACAGCATAAGAACGCCTGCGCCGAACAGCATCAGCCCGAAAGCTGCCAGACTGCGCGGATCCATCCGGTAGGCTAGCCAGGCCACGAATGGCGTCAGAGCGATCTGCGGCAAAGCGGAGATCCAGAACATCGTACCGCTTTCGAGCGCGCGATAGCCCTGAATACGGATCAGGTATTGCGGCAGCAGATAGGCAGAGGTCATCAGCCCGATGCGCATGGCGAACATCAGGAACAGGGCCAAAGCCAGCAGACCCACGATCAATCCCGATCCGAGCCAGTAGAGGCGATTGCCCTGATCGAGTGCCGTTACCAATGCAGGGAGCCCAAAAGACAGCGCCAGCAGACCAAAACCGTCATGCCTGCGAAATTGCAGGAATTTGACAGGATCGTTGGCAAGCCCGTAGGCTCCCGCCAGCAGTGTAAGACTGCCGGGTATGATATTGATCCAGAATAGATATTCCCATGACAGACGATTAATTACCCACCCCTCGATACTGACAGCGAGGTTTGGCGTCAGTGACGAAGCCAGCGCATAGAGCGACAGGCCGTAAAGCCGCAAATGCTGCGGCAGATGCCGCATGATTACGGCATAAGCCATCGGCATCAGGATACCTGCACTCAGGCCACGTATCGCCTGAATGCTGATCAGGGTCTGGAGATCGGGACTGAATGGGGCCGCCAAAGATGCAATCGTGAAGATGAGTGCTCCGATCATGACCCGCGAGCGGGCGATAGGATCGAGCGCAGCCAGACGGCTGATGGTATGGCGGCCACTTCGGCAACGACATAAGCCGTCGTCAGCCAACTCGCCTCATCCATGCCAACACCAAGCGTTCCACGAATATCGGCAAGTCCCATATCGGTGAGGCGCGAGTTCAACAGGGATGTCGTCGTGCCAAGCAGGACGGCGGCGACGCCGATCAAACCCCGCATGTTGGTTGTGGGGCGCGATTGGGCAGAACCCTGAACGCTGTAGACATGGCTTTTTGGCTCCTGCCGCCTGCCGTCTCAAACGAAGTTTCGCGGCAAGCGGCCCAATTAGCTATTTGATGAGACTGGTGTTGTCTCAATGCTCTGGTCTGTAAGCACGGTTGCCATGACCGACATGCCCGGGCGAAGCAGTTCGTCGAGTTCACCATTATGTTCAAGCTCGATGCGCACGCCGGCGCGCTGGGCCACTTTGGTGAAATTGCGGGTCGCGTTGTCCGGTGACAGCAGGCTGAATTCCGATCCGGTTGCCGGTGACAACCGCTCCACATGACCGCGCAGTTCCTTGTCCGGGAATGTATCGACCGTCACGCTGACAAGCTGTCCCGGCCTGAACTTAGCCAGCTGCGTTTCTTTGAAATTAGCGACGCCATAATGCTTCGAGACAGGAACGACGGAAACGAGTTGCGACCCGGCCCGCACATATTGTCCTTCGCGCGCGCCACTGACACCCACAACGCCATCCATCGGTGCTGTGATACGGGTGGGATCCAGGTCGATCTGCGCGAGCCGCAATGCAGCCTGCTGATTGGACAGTTCAGCCTGTGCCTGGTCGGATTGGCTTGCGAGAACGCCCAGCTTCTGACGCTCGGCTACTATTTCGGCCTGTTTTTCTGCAATCTGCGCTTCGATGCGTTTGACATCGACAATCGCGGCTTCCAGCTTTTGCGCTGTCGCTCGATCTCGCGCACCAGCTGACGTTCCGAGCGGATGCCGAACAGGTAGCCGATGAACAGCGCCTTGAACATCAAGGTCGGGTCGAGCGGCGGACGACCGTTGTCGGCGCAATAAAGCCCCGCAACCCGATCATGGATGAAGGAAAAGTCGATCACCGCATCGATCTTGCGAAGCAGATGATCCTTGGGCACCAGACTGTCGAGCGTCACCATCTCGAGAGCCGTCTGTTCGGGACCAGGTTTCTTCAACATCACCCAATGAATCACAAACCCCTGAACAAGGCCAGGGGTTTGTCAGCAGTCTGA
>JAEXXS010000027.1 GCA_023451915.1 Pseudomonadota bacterium
GAGCGGAGCGTACTTCAACGTACGTGAGCACCGGAGCCTCGCATGATCCCGAAAAGTTGCAGACTTTTCGGATTAGATTATGCGAATGCAGAACTTAAATCACTCGTTGCAGACCGGCATCACGAAGCATGCAACTGTAGTGCTAACTCGCAGGCTCTTCAAAATAAGCGTCGCCCCAATCGGCGCGGCGCGCCCAGCGGAAGAATTCGCCATCACGTTTGGTAAACAGGCGCTCTTCCGCTGTTCCGTCCTTCTTGCAGAGCTTCAATGAAACCTTGCCGCCGCCAACCCGCGTCGGTGCAATGACCCGCGCTTCGACCGCCTCGGACGGTTGACGCGCCGCGGCCAGATAGATGAATTTTTCATCTTCCCACGGCACTTCCGCATCCTTGGTCATGCGGTGAATGCGCGAACGGGCAACGCGGCGCGAGTAATGGCACCAGTCCGGTGCGACCAGCGGGCATTCCAGCTGATGCGGACATGGCGCTGCGATCAGAGCACCCAATCCGATCAACGCCCTGCGCGCATCGAGAATGCGCTGCCAGCCCGCGGGCGTTCCCGGCTCGACAATCACCAACATCTGCCGCGCAGACGCCCAAAGCTGCGCGACCAGCCTGCGCCGGTCATCGGGCGCAAGCTCATCCAGCACATAGGCGATGGTGACGAGATCGGCCTGCGGAAAATCGAGCTTTTCCTTCACCACATCGCCCGCCCGCCAGTCCAGCGATGCAAAACCACTCTTTCCCGCCAGACTGCTGCCGACCGCACGAATGGCCGGGCTTGCCTCGATCATCGTGGCGTTTTCAAGCGAAGACCAGCAATCCTTCGCCGCCCAAAGCGCGGTTCCCGGCCCTGCCCCGACATCCAGCATCGATTGCGGCGCAAAATCCGGGCAGACTTCCGCAGCGCTATCCAGGCTTGCCCGCACCGCCGCATAAGTGGCGGGCAGCCGTGCCGCGAGATAGGCCTTTGCGGCCAGATCGTCGGAAATATGCAGGCGACCGTCCCGCGTCTCGGCGCGATAACGGCGCGACAGAAGATCGGAAGCGCGTTTGAGATCGGCCAATGCCACGCCCTCAAGCGCGGCATCCACCGCTTGTCGCAAAATCGGAGGCAGTTCCATCGCCCGTCAGCGCTCCAGAACCTGCTTCACGTCGACCAGATTGGAACGAACGCGCAGGATATAGAAGCCCATCGTGGTCAGATGCGACGGTGTAAACCACGCATCCGGGCTGCCATTGGAAACGATGAAAGGCTGCATATCGAGCGCCGAGCGCATCTGCTTTTCCATCTCGTCCCACACGCCATCGAGGTGCTTTTCAGCCAGCACGCCGCGGAAATCGGAATGCGCCGAGCGGAGCAGGCCGTAATAGGCGTAAAGCTGGCCATAGGCGAACCAGAAGCGGTCATCCGCACGGGTGTCGAACCAGCCATTATGATAGTTCTCCGCGCGGTCCTTGAGGATCGCCGAGGTGGAACCCAGATCGCTGGCGATACGATCGACAAACTGGATCAGATTGTCGGCGCGCGCGTCGAATGTCGCCTGGCAGTTTTCAAGACGCATATTGAACGAACGCAGATCCTTGATCGCTGAGCGGTAATAGCTGGGCGTCGGCGTCTTCGGCCCAAACGGGCTCAGGCCGAAATACCAGGAATCCTCGGCAAATTGCAGATTGCCGCGCGCCTTTTGCAGATCGCCATCGATCTGTGATGTGCCGCGCAGGCGGCCGATATTGTCCACCAGCTCAATGGCCGTACGGCGCACGGCGGCATTGATGCCGCGCTGGAACGACGCCTTGTTGTCGAGGAACGGCGTGCGGTCCCAGTCGAGGCCGAACAGGCCAAGCTTGTAGAGCAGCATGGAGGAAATCCACGCATTCTGGTTCACATTGAAGTCGGTGAGGTCTGCCGCAACCTCGGCAATCGCCGAACGCGAACACTTGCGCGCCGAAGACGGTATCTGCGCCGCCTGCACCGGCTGATCGGCCTGCGGCGTTTCGGAAGATGGCTGGTCATTGCCGGGTGCAGTCGCGGTGCCGGTGGAAGGCGCCGGTTCAGGCGCAGCTGGTGTCGAGGTAACTTCCTCGCCGGGCGTCTTGGCAGTCTGATAGCTATACTTTGCCGGATAATCCGGATCAAAATTGGTCCAGACCTGAGTCTGCCAGATAAAATAGATATAGAGCGCGGACAGACCGACCACGACGACGCCAATGACGGCTTTCCACAATATTCCGAACTTAAGATAAAGCCGCCATAAAGCGGCCAGCGGAATGGCTATCAATCGGGCCAGGCCCGCAATCATACGACCCAGGAAGGAGAAAACGGCCCGCACTGCATTCCACACTATCGATCATCCTTCCATTGGCCCGCAATTCCGGGGCTTCGCACCATTTTCGCTCACACGCCTATCCGTCCGCAAAGAACGTCGTTTCCCGAAAAGGCGCGAGCAAGAAACGTTGTTTCTCTTCAAATAGAGTGCGCTTGTCTTTTCGACAACCGGGATCGCTCATCCAACTGATTTTATCCGGCATTTTGGCATGGCAGGGTTGAAACCGGGGGACCGATCCGTAACATGGCGCAACTTCGAGCCGTTCCAGAAAAATTGCGGGAAATTTTCCATTCTCATCACGACAAAAGAGACAGACGTCGCAATCGAGAATATTTTCGCCGCTGTGGTACTTGAATGGCGCAATCTTTGGTGTTTGCTAAAGCCGGAACCGGAAAAATAAGCAAACCGTCAAAACGGGCCGGAAATGGAGAGAACAATGAAACTGACCTATACGCTTGCCTTTGCTGCGCTTGCCACGGGAACGGCAATGCTCGCAGCCCCCGGCGTCAGCTTTGCGGAAGAGCCGAAAAGCTGCTCGACGGTGCGCTTCTCCGATGTCGGCTGGACCGACATCACCTCGACAACGGCGGTTGCGACCGAAATTCTCAAAGGCCTCGGCTACACGACCGATATCAAGGTTTTGTCCGTGCCGGTGACCTATGCGTCGCTGAGCAAGAAGGACATTGACGTCTTCCTCGGCTACTGGAACCCTTCCATGAGCGCCGATCTCAAGCCCTATCTGGATGATAAGAGCGTCGAGACGCTGCGCACCAATCTGACCGGCGCGAAATATACCCTCGCCGTGCCGACCTATGCCGCGAACGAAGGCCTCAAGGATTTCAAGGATATCGCCACCTTCAAGGACAAGCTCGGCGGCAAGATCTACGGCATCGAGCCCGGCAATGACGGCAATCGCCTGATCCTCGATATGATCAACAAGGACGCCTTCGGCCTGAAGTCGTTCGAACTGGCGGAATCTTCCGAACAGGGCATGCTGGCGCAGGTTGCACGCGCCGTCAAAAGCAAGGAGCCGATTGTGTTCCTCGCATGGGAACCGCATCCGATGAACAAGCGCTTCGAGATCACCTATCTCACCGGCGGTGATGATTTCTTCGGTCCGAATCTCGGCGGCGCCAAGGTCGAAACCAATGTGCGTAAGGGCTATACGCAGGAATGCCCGAATGTCGGCAAGTTCCTGACCAATCTTGAATTCAACCTCGATCTCGAAAACGAGATCATGGGCAAGATTCTGGACGATGGTGCGGAGCCTTCGAAGGCTGCGACCGAGTGGCTCAAGGCCAATCCCGCCGCCCTCGACAAGTGGCTTGCAGGCGTGACGACCGTAGACGGCAAGGAAGGTCTGCCTGCCATCAAATCGGCCCTCGGCCTCTGACGCGCAGCACTTTCAGGCCGCGGTTAAACCCGCGGCCTCGTTATTTGCGGATATCCGTATCATTTCCATCCAAGAACGCAGCAGGAGACTTCATCGTTGAACTGGCTGACGGATTATAAAATTCCGGTTGGACCGACCGCAAAGACGGTCGTTGACTGGATGACGACCCATATGGGCGGCTTCTTCGACCTGCTGGCGGCGGTCATGCAAAGCATGATTGACGCCCTGCTTTTTGTCCTGAAACTGCCGCACCCGCTGCTGCTGATCGCCATATTCGCGGTGATCGCCTGGCTGATCCAGCGCCGCATTTCGGTAGTCGTGCTGACGATCCTGGGCTTTCTGTTCATCCTCAATCAGGGTTACTGGGACCGCACGCTGGAAACGCTGACGCTGGTGCTTTCATCCTGTGTTCTGTGCATGGCCATCGGCGTTCCGCTCGGCATTGCCGCAGCGCATCGTCCGACGCTTTACGCCGCCATGCGCCCGGTGCTCGATCTGATGCAGACGCTGCCCACCTTCGTCTATCTGATCCCGGCCATCGTCTTTTTCGGCATCGGCATGGTGCCCGGCTTGCTCGCCACAGCGATTTTCGTTCTGCCCGCCCCTGTGCGCCTCACCCATCTTGGTGTTTCGTCCACACCATCCTCATTGATCGAAGCAGGCGAAGCCTTCGGCGCTTCCCGGTCGCAGCTTCTCTGGAAGATCGAGCTGCCCTATGCCATGCCGCAAATTCTGGCGGGCCTGACGCAGACGATCATGCTGTCGCTTTCGATGGTGGTTATCGCCGCGCTCGTGGGTGCCGATGGTCTAGGCGTGCCGGTCGTTCGCGCGCTGAACTCGGTCAACACCGCGCTCGGCTTCGAGGCAGGCCTTGTCATCGTCGTGGTCGCCATCGTGCTCGACCGCATCTTCCGCGCTGGCAGGGAAAAATAGGAGACCGCGGATGACCATTATCGCAATTGAAGATGTCTGCATCATTTTCGGCACGAACACGGATAATGCGCTGGCGCTTGCCGATCGCGGTGCAACACGGTCCCAGATTCAGGCCGAAACCGGCCATGTGCTTGGCGTCCACGACTGCAC
>JAEXXS010000035.1 GCA_023451915.1 Pseudomonadota bacterium
TGCGCCGAGCACTGCGAAACCAATGAGGGCTGCGGCAACAGCATCAAGAAGCAGATTATTGCCCGAGGCGATATCGCCGCGTCCGAGACGGGCAGCAAGCAAAATGCCGCCGATAGAGGCAAAGACGCCGGAGATGACGTATGCCGAGATTTTGTAGGCATTCACCGGAGCACCGGCGAGGCTTGCCGCACGCTCGTTGGAGCCGACAGCATACATCATGCGGCCAAAGCGGGTATATTCCAGGAAGAACCAGATGATGATGGCCAGCACGATCAGCACGACGACCGAGACCGGCACCAGATTGGGCAGGATAAAATCGAAGCGATGGCGCCCGAGCGCCAGGAAGGCCGGGCTGAAAGCGCCCGTTGCTGTCGAACCGTCAGGAAGCGTCATGCCCGTTGCGATGGACCGCCCCTCGGTCGGGATGCGCTGCAGGCCGAGCAGCAGGAACATCATTCCAAGCGTCGCCAGAAGATCGGGAACGCGCATATAGACGATGATGATCCCGTTGATCAGACCCACGATCACGCCCACCGCAAGACAGACGAGCGTTGCTGTCAGAGCATCTCCACCCAAGACGACCATCACATAGGACGAGGCCATCATGGCCGTCGTGGCAACAGAGCCAATGGACAGATCGAAACCGCCCACAACCAATGTCGCCGTGACGCCGAGCGCAAGAATTCCCGTGATCGACACGGATTGCAGGATGAAAACTGCGCTCTGGGGCGAAGCGAAACCACCGGTCACAGCTGAGAAATAGAGCACCATGCCAACAAGCAGCACGAGGAAGCCATATTTAATCGCAGTTTCCCGGATATTCAGCGCCGCAGGCGGAACAGCCCCGGTTGCAGCAGATTTGCTCTTTTCACTTATCATCATGCACTGACCTGTTGATGGGATTGCCCGGCAATCTCGGAGAGCAGCCGCTCGACATCGATGTCGATATTGCGGTGCTCGCCCACGATGGTGTGTTCCGACATCACGAGGATGCGGTCGGCAACTTCGAAGGCTTCATCGAGCTCCGTGACGAAAAGAATCGTGCTGCGCCCTGCCGCGGAAGCGCGCAGCTTCTCACCGATGTCGCGACGAGCGGCGATATCGACGCCCTGGAAGGGCTCATCGAGGATGAGCAGCCGCGACGGCTCCGAAAGCCAACGGCCAACCATCACCTTCTGCTGGTTTCCGCCCGACAGTGTCTGCATCTCGTCGCGTTCACTGCGGCAAACGACACCGAGCGAGGAAATCTGCCGGCGCGCGGCTGCTTTCTCTGCCCGGCGGCTGGCAATGCCGAACGTCGAAAGCCGACGCAGGAACGGCAGGCTGATATTCTCGTAGATGTTGAAATCCGGTACGATGCCGCTGATCGCACGGTCCTTGGCGACAAGGAAAACGCCTCTGGCAATCGCTTGGCCGGTCGTCGTCGGTGCATAATTCACACCATCAAGCATCATTTCGCCTGACGCCGCAGCGCGCGCGCCAAACAACGTTTCCGCAAGCGCCGTCTTGCCGACGCCGACAAGACCCGTGACGGCGACGATTTCGCCCTCGCCGAGATCGAAATCAAAGGGCCGCGTCTGTTCTGAAAGCTTGAGGCCCCGCGCGCTGAAGACCGGGCGACCGGCATCGCGCACGACAACAGCGCCCGCCGACACCTTGCGCCCCAGCATGGCATTGACTGCGCCCTCATAATCGAGCTCCGGTCCCTCGAAGCGGCCAGTGATGCGACCGTCGCGGAGCGACACGATACTGTCGGCAAGGCGACGAATATCTGACATGCGGTGAGAGATATAGAGAATGGCGACGCCCCGCGCCTTCAAACGATCAACGAGGTCGAACAGCCGATCCGCCTCGGCACTGGAAAGCGACGATGTCGGTTCGTCGAGGATCAGCACTTTGGGTTGATGCGCCATGGCACGCGCAATCGCCACCATCTGCCGATCCGCAAGCGTGAGGTCGTTGATATTGGCCGAAAGATCGATGGCAAGGCCCATGCGCGAGGCGACCGCCGCAGCTTCGCGACGGACCCGGCGCGGATTGAAAAACAGCCGCGCTCCACGCCCGTTCAACCGATCAAGCGTGAGATTGGTGGCAACATCGAGATCGGCAACGACCCCATCATTGATATTCTGGTGCACAGTGACGACACCAGCCCGGATCGCCTCGGCAGGCGTTGTCGGTTCGAAGGCGGCATCCGCCAGCGTAATAGTGCCAGCACCGCGCGTATAAACGCCCGAGAGGATGCGCACGAGCGTCGATTTACCGGCGCCATTGGCGCCCATCAAAACCGTCACTGCGCCTGCCTTGAGGTCGAGATCAACACCCTGCAGCACCGTCACCGGGCCAAAGGATTTGCGCACGCCCTCAATGCGAAACACTGGCTGTTCGCTCATAAATTCCTCCCAATGACGCCACGTTAAGATAGGCCTCCATCAAATGTCAAGGCCATTGACATTTGACAGAATGATGCCTTAGCTGTGGGAAAGACGGCATGGCGGCGCATGGTGGAGGCGGCCCATGCGCAGGAGGAGAGCATTATGGACAGCCACGTCTTCGAGGCGCTGAATACAGAGACATTGCCGGTTAGGCTTGGGAGCAACGCCGCCCTCAAAGAAAAGGTCGGAAGCGATCCGACGCGCTGGACCATCAGAGAAGTCGGCGATGGCAACCTCAATCTCGTCTTCATCGTGACGGGCGAAACCGGGGCCGTAATCGTCAAGCAGGCGTTGCCCTATGTGCGCCTCGTCGGCGAAAGCTGGCCGCTTCCCCTTAAGCGCTCATTTTTTGAATATCACGCGCTCAAGCGTCAGGGCACACGTGATCCTG
>JAEXXS010000087.1 GCA_023451915.1 Pseudomonadota bacterium
CTTGCGTATCCTGATTGTTGAGGACGACAAGGACCTGAACCGGCAACTTTCCGAGGCGATGGTTGCCGCAGGCTATGTGGTCGATAGCGCCTATGACGGCGAAGAGGGCCATTTTCTGGGCGATACGGAACCCTATGATGCGGTGATTCTCGATATCGGCCTGCCGCGTATCGACGGCATCAGCGTTGTGGAACGCTGGCGTCGCAACGGGCGCGCCATGCCGGTCCTCATGCTGACCGCCCGCGATCGCTGGAGCGACAAGGTTGCCGGTATCGACGCCGGTGCAGATGATTATGTCGCCAAGCCTTTTCATATTGAGGAAGTTCTGGCGCGACTTCGTGCGCTCATCCGCCGTGCTGCCGGTCATGCCTCGTCGGAAATTGTCTGCGGTCCGCTGCATCTCGACACCAAGACCTCCAAGGCCAGTGTCGATGGCGTGTCGCTGAAGCTGACCTCGCATGAATATCGGCTTTTGGCCTATCTCATGCATCATATGGATGAGGTGGTTTCCCGCACGGAACTGGTGGAGCATCTCTACGATCAGGATTTCGATCGCGATTCCAATACGATTGAAGTTTTCGTCGGACGCCTGCGCAAGAAGATGGGCGTCGATCTCATCGAGACCGTGCGCGGCATGGGTTATCGCATGCGCTCCGATGCCGGTGCTGATCCAAAGGGGAATGACAACTGAAGCGCTTTCGCGTCATCCCATCGCTCCGCTCTCTCGCCGTTCGCGTTGTCACATTGTCGACGCTGTGGGTGATTGCCGCGCTGGTGGTGGTCGCGACCCTCATCGGCTCGCTTTACAGCGATGCCGCCCGCAGCAATTTCGAACGGCTTCTGACCGCGCATCTGTTCAGCCTCGTCGGCGCTGTCAGCGTATCGGCGGAAGGGGTGCTGCAGGGGCGTCCCGAACTGGGCGAGTTGCGCTATTCCAGCCCGCTTTCCGGCTGGTACTGGTCGGTGGACCCGCTCGCGCCCAATGTCAGCGGCAAGCTGGAATCCCCATCGTTGATCGGACGTATCGTCCCGGAAATGCCGATCACGCAGGCGCCTTTCGACAGTTCCTTTATGCGCAGCTATTCCTTACCGGGCCTTAATGGCGAAGAGCTTTTCATCGTTGAAACCGAAGTCGTGCTGGACAATGCAGGCCGTGTGGCGCGTTTTCGCGTGATGGGCAATCTCAGCGAAGTCATGAATGAGATTTCCGATTTCAGGACAAAGCTCGCAGCCTATCTTGCGGTGTTCGGTATCGGCAGTATCCTGATCAATGCAGCCATCATTCTGTTCGGCTTGCGCCCGCTGGACAAGGTGCGTCAGGCGCTGGCCGATATTCGCGAGGGGCGTTCATCCAAACTCGACGCTTCGCTGCCGACGGAAATTGCGCCGCTTGCCCGCGAAATGAATGCGCTGATCGAAAACAATCGCCGAATCGTTGAACGTTCCAGAACGCAGGTCGGCAATCTCGCCCATTCGCTCAAGACGCCGCTCTCCGTGCTGGTCAATGAAGGCCGCGCCATTGGCGGCGATCAGGGGCGCGTCGTGCAGGAGCAGAGCGAGGCCATGCAGGTGCAGATCCAGCATTATCTGCAACGCGCGCGCATTGCCGCGCAGCGGGACAGTGTGGTGTTCCGCACCTCCGTCGCGCCGGTGATGGAACGCATGCAACGTGTTACCGCCAAGCTCAACCCTGCACTGCATGTCAGCTTGCGCAATGATCTCCCGCACGCCATCTTCGCCGGCGAAAAGGAAGACCTTGAGGAAATCATCGGCAACCTTCTTGAAAATGCGGGGAAATGGTCAAGCCGCCGGGTGAACATGACTGTGCGATCCGCGAGCGATGCGCAGCGGCAGTTCGAAATCGTGATCGAGGATGACGGGCCGGGGCTTGAGGACGACAAGATCGATGCAGCGCTGAAACGCGGCAGCCGTGTGGATGAAACCAAGCCCGGCACAGGCCTCGGCCTTGCCATCGTGCAGGATACGGTTCGCGAATATGGCGGCCAGCTGCATCTCGACAAAAGTCCGATAGGCGGCTTGCGTGTTCGTACCGTGTTGCCGCTCGCGGAAGATTGAGGTTGTCTTTTAGGCTGAATCGGCTTCTTTGCTTTTTAGCATTTCATCAAGCAAAACAGGCTCACATTTTTGCGGGAAATGCTCTAAGAAACTGAAATTACAAGATCGCATGATGCGATAATATGCAAGCTCATTGGTTCATGAGGGCCGGTTTGTTATGATGATGAAATTCAGGTTTTCTTCTCCGGCTCTGGTTGTTCCAACCTTGGTCGCTCTGTCGATGGTCCTGTCGGCATGCGGGACATCGGGCGGTGGCAGGGGGCTGACGTCGCTTCGCGGATCGTCGTCATCCGCAAAGCCGGAATCGAGCCTGCTCTCGTCGCTGGGCAACGGTCTGCTTGGCAATACGGCAAACCAGCTGAGCGCGGCTGATCGGACAAAGGCGCTGGAGGCCGAGTATCGTGCGCTCGAATATTCTCCGGCGGGTAAAGCTGTTTCCTGGAGTGCTGGGTCGAATTCCGGCGATGTCACAGCCGCGCAGCCTTATCAGGTCGGCTCGCAGAACTG
>JAEXXS010000140.1 GCA_023451915.1 Pseudomonadota bacterium
TGGCCGACGATATGAAGTCACTGGAAATGCTGGCCCGCAATACGGACGAGCGCAACAGCAAGACCTTTGAAGCCGTACACGACACGCTGGTAAAGATCGTGGATCGCCTTTCCCGGCTTGAACAGGATATGGGTAGCCAGAGCGCTGAAAGTCTGGCCAATCGCAATCCAGACAAGCGTGAAGACGATGCGCGCCCGGCCATGGCTTTCGCGGGCGACCCGGCACCACGCTTCTCCGCTCCGGAAGCCAGCGCGCCGCGCCTGAACACGCCTCGTTCGCCTGCGACCGCTGCCGCCGAAGCCGCTTTTGCTACCATTCAGGGCGAAACCGCTGTCGTTGCTGCACCCGTTGGCGAAGCCTCCGGCAAGTCGTCGCTGTTCGGCGGGCTTGCCAAGGCAATGCGCGGACGTCGCGCCGAGAGGAACGGCGCGGATGGCGATCTGAAGGCCGAAAGCTTCGACAAACACGACGCCCCGGCTTTTGAAAGCGAAATGGCCGCTGTCGAACCCATCGTCGAAAGCGAGCCGGACGCCCGGTTCGGCGGCGATCACATGCCCGACCTCAACTCCATCATGAAGCGTGTGCGCGAAGAACGCCGCCAGCGTGAAGATGCAGCCGACGCCGCTCTGGCAGCCAATGGCAAGGTCGATTTCATCACGGCCGCCCGCCGCGCCGCACAGCTTGCAGCCGCTGAATCCGAACAGCTTCAGAAGGGTTCGGTCAAAGGCGGGGGCAAGAAGAAAAAGTCTGTCGGCGATGTCATGCAGCGCCAGCGCAAGCCGATCCTGATGGCAATCGGCGCCGTCATGATCGCCATGGCAGGCCTGCAAGTCGGCAGCGCCTTCCTCACCCGCGATGAACCGACCGACGCTACTGTCGATCTGGCTTCGCAGCCGGAAGCAGCAGCACCTCAGGCTCCAGCTCCGGCTCAGGCTGAAGCACCGGCCCAAACCGAAACGCCGCAATTTATCGAGCCACGTCAGGAAAAGGCCGAAGCGCCCGCTGCATCGGTTCCATCCCCCAGCATTGAAACGGTAATCGCCAGCGCGCCGACCACGCCGGTCGAAATCTCCGCGCCTGAACAGGCTGCATCACCTTCCGCACCGGCTCAGGTCGCTATTCCGGCCATTCCGGAAGAAGCAGGGCCGGCTGCCTTGCGCGAAGCCGCTGCCAAAGGCGATGCACGCGCCCTGTTCGAAATTGGCAATCGCTACATGGAAGGTCGCGGCGTTACCGCCGACTTTACCAAAGCCGCGCAGTGGTATGACATTTCCGCCGGTCAGGGTTTTGCACCGGCACAGTATCGCCTTGGCAATTTCAATGAAAAAGGCCTCGGCATGCCGCGCGATCTGGATAAGGCCAAGACCTGGTATCAGCTCTCCGCACAGCAGGGCAATGCAAGCGCGATGCACAATCTCGCCGTTCTCTTTGCAACGGGCGCGAACGGTGCGCCGGACAATGCATCGGCTGCCCGCTGGTTTACGCAAGCAGCCGAACTTGGCGTGAAGGACAGCCAGTTTAATCTCGGCATCCTCGCCGCCAAGGGTCTCGGCATTCCGGCTAATCTGGAAGAGAGCTACAAGTGGTTTGCGCTTGCCGCCAATTCCGGCGACAAGGACGCGGCCCAAAAGCGCGACCAGATCGCCGAAGCGTTAAAGCCGGAACAGCTGGAAAAGGCCAAGGCCGCCGTCCAGTCCTGGAAGCCGAAGCCGCTGAACGAAGCCACCAACTCCATTGACGTGCCGGATGCCTGGACGGAAGCCAAGCCGACTACCACCGGCTCGGTCGATATGAAGAAGGCAGTTCGCAACATCCAGCTCATCCTTCAGAAGAACGGCTATGATGTCGGTACGGCAGACGGCGTGATGGGCGGCAAGACCCGCACGGCCATTGCTTCCTTCCAGAAGGCCAATGGCCTGCAGCCAACCGGCAATGTCGATCAGAAGCTGGTGCAGCTGCTTCTGCAGAAAAATACCTAGTGGATTGAATTTGACGGATGCAAATGTTAGAGCATTTCCAGCAAAAGTGCGTAGCGGTTTTGCGTAGGATAATGCGTAAAAACAAATAGATAGAGCAGTTCCACGATTCCGTTTTAACCGGAACCGCTCTAGTATCAGACCACTATCAAAAAGCGGTCAACCATTGCAGGAAAGTAACAGGTCCTTCCTAAGGTAACCGTAATGACAATCGGCGTTTGACTTAAACGTCCCGGCAGCGCAAGACGGTAGGCGAACAGGCCTCGCGGAATTGCGCGACCGCAGCGGGCCGGAGAAGCGTATGCGTCCGTGAGAGCCGGGTTCGGAATTGGGTATTTATCTTCCCATTGCGGAATTATCGGTCAACATGCTGGTCCTGCTCAGCATGGGCGCTGCGGTTGGCTTTCTTTCCGGGCTGTTTGGCGTTGGCGGCGGATTTCTGATCACGCCGCTGTTGATCTTCTACAACATTCCGCCTGCCATTGCGGTTGCCACCGGCGCCAATCAGGTTATCGCCTCGTCCGTTTCCGGCGCGCTCGTCCATTTCAAAAGACGCACGCTTGATATCAAGCTCGGCCTGTTTCTCGTTGCGGGCGGTATTGTCGGCTCACTGCTCGGCATTTTCGTCTTCTCATGGCTGCGAGAACTCGGCCAGCTCGATTTGATCGTGTCGATCCTCTACGTATTCTTTCTCGGCAGCGTCGGCGGGCTGATG
Organism: Pseudomonadota bacterium; assembly: GCA_023451915.1. The sequence continues at coordinate 2,692 of JAEXXS010000140.1, forward strand.
CTGGTGGAAAGCCTGCGCGCTTTGCGTCGGGTCAAGAAAGGCGGCGCGGTGCGCCGTCCCGGCCAGCACACATGGATCCACAAGCTGCCGTTCAAAATGCGGTTCCGTGCTTCGACGATCTATGTCAGCATCATACCGGTTCTCGGCATCGGCTTCTTCATCGGCCTTCTGTCATCGGTCATGGGTGTTGGCGGCGGCTTCATCATGGTGCCCGCGCTGATCTATCTTTTGCATGTGCCGACCAATGTGGTCGTGGGCACTTCGCTCTTCCAGATTACATTCGTGACCGCTTTCACGACAGTCATGCAGGC
>JAEXXS010000144.1 GCA_023451915.1 Pseudomonadota bacterium
GCGCGACGAAGCGGCGTGACGACAATCGTGTCGAGAACCACGCTCGCATTGGCATCGCCCGCGCCGCTGGCGCTCTCAGCCGATGCGGCGAGCGGATTTGCAGCCGCAAAAGCCGCAGCCAATAAAATTGAGAGTCTTGAAATATGCACCTGTATCGTCTCCTGCTAGGCAGTGTCGCCTGACCGCAGGTCGAAGAAATGAGGGGAACCCCGTTTCTTGATCCGGCGGCAACATTGTTCCAATGTCACCGCTACGGAAAGCCGCGCCCCGACACGCCCCGTGTCGAAACTAGGTGACCGGATACGGCAGGTCTCCTGACTTCCGGGTCGCCGCTGTTCTTCCGCCTTCCCGAATGCGTTTGCACTCAGTGGCTTAATCGCCTTAGCGATTATGGAAGATAGCTCTCCGGTTACAGTTGCGGGGGCAGTCGCAGAATTGGCCAGATGGCCTCACTGCGTTCCCTTTTCATCCGCCTTTTACAGCGAAACCGTTTCCTGAAACGAGCCCTAGCAAGGCTGATGCGGATTCGCAATGCGCCAAGAAGCGCGCTCCCCTGAATCGCATTCTCAACGAAGCGATTCAGGGCATTGTTTTCAAAAGGCTTTGATTTGAGCATTTCCAGCAAAAGTGCGAAGCGGTTTTGCGTGGGATAATGCGTGAAAACAAATGGATAGAGCGGCACCGACCGCTCTATCGCAAGAAAGCCCGGAAGCGTTGCAGTGCGAAGTAAAACAGCACCGAACCGATGACGATCAGGGCCAGAAATTGCGGCCATACCACGCTGATCCCCGCCCCTCGGAACAGGATTGCCTGAGCCAATATGACGAAATGCGTGTTGGGAGCCACCAACATGATGTTCTGGATGATATCCGGCATGCTTTCCCGTGGGGTCATGCCGCCGGAAAGCACCTGCAACGGCATCAGGACCAGCATCAGCAACATGCCGAACTGCGGCATGGAACCGGCAACCGTCGCCAGGAAAATGCCGAGGCTGGTGGTTGCGAAAAGCTGCAATGCGGCGCCGGCCAGAAACAGGAGAACCGAACCATAAATCGGCACCGCCAGCAGACCTTGCACCACAAAGATTAGCGCGAAAGCCGAAGCGACAAGCACGACCAGCCCCATGGACCAGACCTTGCTGATCATGATTTCAACCGGCGTCACCGGCATCACGAGCAGATGCTCGATAGTGCCATGTTCGCGCTCTCGGATAAGTGCTGCACCCGTCAGAATGATCGACAGCATAGTGACGGACGAGATGACATTGTTGATCGCGCCGAACCAGCTCTTGTTCAGATCCTGATTGAAGCGCGATCTCAAATTGAGATCGACCTTCGTATCCGCCGTCCCGCGATAGCGGTTGAGAAACTCATTCACCTCGCCGGAAACGATGGACTGGACATAACCGCCGCCCGTAAAGGCCTGGCTCATGCGGGTTGCATCGACATTGAGCTGAATGGTTGGTGATCGCCCAGCAAGCAGATCGCGCTGGAAATTCGGTGGAATGTTCAGCGCAAACGTGTCCAGCCCCTCATCCATGCGGCTGTCCATTTCGTAGGACGAAATGAGTTTCGGCGGCACGAAATAAGGCGGATAAAAAGCCGCCGTAATACGTTCAGAGACCGGCGACTGGTCCTCATCGACAATGGCGATGGCCGCATTGCTGAGGTTTTCCGGCTGGGCCCGTGCGGACGTGTAGACTGCCAGCGTGAACGCATAGACAATCAAGAGCAGAAGCATCGGATCGCGGGCGAGACCGCGCAGTTCCTTGATGCCGAGCTGAAATATATTGGCTATCCGCATCTCAGCCCGCCTGTTTCTTGAGAAGGAGAATGGCCAGCACCATGAGCACCGGAATGGCGATCAGCAAGGGAATGAACGACCCGGCAAGATCGCCGAAATCCAGCGCCTTGGAAAACACCCCGCGCGAGATGGTTACGAAATAGGTCGTCGGATAAATCTTGCCGATGAACGCGCCCGCACCCTGCAACGATGAAACCGGATCGATAATGCCGGAATATTGCACCGCGGGAATGAGCGTCAGCAACGCAGTGCCGAAAATGGCTGCGATCTGGCTGCTCATGAAGGTGGAAAGCACCAGCCCCATACCCGTCGCGATGGTGACATAGAGCAGCGCTGCCGCCGCATAGGTGAGAAAACTGCCCGTAAACGGCACCCGGAAGATGAAGACAGCAAAGGCCGTCAACATCAGGAAGTTGATGAAAGCGAGCGCGATATAGGGCAATTGCTTGCCGAACAGGAACTCGAACTTGGTCACCGGCGTCACATAGAAATTGATGATCGAACCAAGCTCTTTTTCACGCACCACGCTCAACACCGCGAGCATGGCCGGGATCATCAAAAGCAGCATCGGGATGACCGCTGGCACCATCGCCACCAGGCTCTGAACATCGGGATTATAGCGGTAGCGGATTTCCAGATTGAAATTGCCGACCGTTGCCGCATTGCCATAAAGCTCGCGCGCCTTTTGCGTCAGCCAGTTGGCATGCATGCCCTGCACATAGCCGCGCACTGTTTCGGCGCGGGTGGGCATGGCGCCATCAATCCACGCCGCCACCTCGACAGGCCGCCCATGCGCGATATCGGCGCCGAAGCGCGGCGGTATCTCGATGGCAAGGCTGATCTCGCCGTTGCGCATGCGCCGGTCGAGATCGTCATAGTCGGTGATCGGCGGCATTTCGGTAAAATAGCGCGACCCGGCAATCTGCTGCGTGTAGTCGCGGCTGACCGTCGTATCGTCACGGTCGAGCACCGCAAATGTCAAGTTTTCAACGTTGAGATTGATGCCGTAACCGATAACGAACATCAAAATCACCGTACCCAGAATGGCAAGTGTCGCGCGGATCGGGTCGCGCTTCAGCTCCAGCGCCTCGCGCCGCGTGTAGGCAAGCATGCGGCGCGTATTGGGAAGCCAGCTCGGCTTAGACTTAGGCTTACTGACTGCGGCCTCAACCGGCGCTGGCGTCTCTTCTGTAACAGGTGCTGCCGGCTCTGCCGTCTCACCGATGGCTTCGGTCAGATAGGCGATGAAAGCTTCTTCCAAGGTTGCCGCATTGCGGCTTGCCGTGATCGCCTTTGGCGTATCGCTGATCAGCACCTTGCCCGCATGCATCAATGAAATGCGGTCGCACAGCTCCGCCTCATTCATGAAATGGGTCGAGACGAAGATGGTCACATTGTCCTTGCGCGACAGGTCGGCCAGAATTTCCCAGAACGCATCGCGCGCCACCGGGTCCACACCGGAGGTCGGCTCATCGAGAATGAGAATATCCGGCGAATGGATCAGCGCCACTGCCAGAGACAGGCGCTGGCGGATGCCGAGCGGCATGGAATCCGGCAATTCGTCCATCACACCGGCCAGATCGAAACGCTCGGAAAGTTCCTTGATGCGCCGTTCCGTCAGTTCCGGCTCCATGCCGAACAGCTTGGCGTGAAGCTCAAGATTCTGAAGAACGGTCAGCTCCGAATAAAGCGAAAAGGCCTGCGACATATAGCCGACGCGCCGCCTGATATCGATATCCTTTGGATCGACCTCGCGCCCGAACAGTCGCGCAATGCCCTCGCTTGCGGGCAAAAGACCGGTCAGCACCTTCATGGTGGTGGATTTGCCGCAACCATTGGAGCCGAGAAACCCGAAGATTTCGCCGCGGGGAATGCGGAAGCTCACATTATCGACCGCCGTGAAATTACCGAACCGAACCGTGACATGTTCGGCTTCAATGGCGATCTCGGCATCGGCACCCGGCGCGCGCGGCGGAATGACGATTTCCTTGTGCCCCTGCCGCAGTTCTTCCGGCAGCAGAGCAATGAAAGCCGCGTCCAGATTGGGCGTCTTGGTGCGTTCCATCAGTTCCTGCGGCGTACCTGTCGCCAATATCTGCCCGTCATTCATCGCGACAAGCCAGTCGAAGCGTTCCGCCTCCTCCATATAAGCGGTCGCGACGATAACGCTCATGCCCGGGCGGTCCTTGCGGATATCGTCGATCAGTTCCCAGAACTGGCGGCGCGACAGGGGATCGACGCCGGTGGTCGGTTCATCGAGGATCAGAAGATCGGGATCGTGGATCAGCGAACAGCAAAGACTGGTCTTCTGTTTCATGCCGCCCGAGAGCTTGCCTGCCGGGCGGTCGGCAAAGGGCGACATGCCGGTGCGCGCCAGAAGATCGGCAATGCGCCGCTCCCGCTCCTGCCGGTCATGGCCGAACAGCCGACCGAAGAAGTCGATATTCTCGAAAACCGAGAGCGTCGGATAAAGGTTCTTGCCGAGGCCTTGCGGCATATAGGCGATGCGCGGATAGGTGGACTCGCGATGCTTCCGGTCGGCAATATCGCCGCCCAGCACTTCGATATGTCCGTCCTGCATACTCCGCGCGCCGGAAACCAGCGAAAGCAGGCTCGATTTACCGACACCATCGGGGCCGATCAGGCCGATCATGCGCCCGGCGGGAATATCGAGATTAACGTCGCGCAGCGCTTGCGCCGCGCCATAGGATAGCTTTACGCCCTTCGCGCGGACGACAAAGCTGTCGTCTCCCGCCCCGGAATGGACCGAAGCTTCACTCATTTTACGGTTTCCGCGAGATTCTTCGGCCATTCAGCAGCGGGATCGAGCTTCACATAGGCCATGCCTGGCAGCCCGGTCTTCACCTGCTGGATATATTTCTGAAGCAACTCCGGCGGAATCTTCGCCTTGACGCGGAACATCAGCTTCTGGCGTTCCTCTTCGGTTTCAACCGTCTTCGGCGTAAACTGGGCGACATCGGCAACGAAGGAAATCGTGGCCGGAATGACATATTGCGGCGCGGCATCCAGCACAATGCGGGCTTCAGCACCGATGGCGACGCGACCGGCCTGTGCGGTCGGCAGAAAGAACGTCATATAGACATCGCCAAGATCGACGAGATTGAGGACACGACCGCCCGCCGAAAGCACTTCGCCGGGCTGGGCGACGCGATACTGCACCCGTCCCGCCGTCGGCGCGACCAGCGTGGCGTCATTGATATCCGCCACGATGCTGGCGATAGCCGCCTTGGCCGCTTCCACCGACGCCTCGGCGTCCACGACCTGCGCCTTGGCGGCATTGATGGCGGCCTCGCTCGCCGCAAGCTGCGCCTTGGCGGCTTCCACGGCTGCCTGCGCGCCCTGCGCGCTGGCGCGGTCATCATCGAGAACCTGTTCGGAAACGGTCCGCGACTGGGTCAGCGCCTGCGAACGCGCCAGACGCCGCTGCGCTGCATCGAGTTGCGCATTGCGCTGGGCAACCGTGGCCTGATTGGCCGCAAATTCCGCCTCGCGCTGCGTGACGAGGCTTTGCGCCGTCTCGATGCCAATCTGCGCCCGGCGCAATTGCGCTTCCGCCTGCGCACGCTGGCTTTCCAGCTGATCGGTATCCATACGCGCAAGGATATCGCCCTTTTTGACGAAAGAACCCTCATCGGCGAGTATTTCGCGAATTCGGCCAGGGCTCTTGGTCGAAATATCGATTTCGGTTGCTTCGATGCGGCCATTGCCCGAGGCAATTCCATCGGGCAGTCCGCTGCCGTTCAGCGCCTTCCAGGCATAGTAACCACCGGCGGCCAACGCCACCACCACTGCAGCCACAATCCATTGTTTGCGGTTGGAACTCATGCGAAACACCCTCTTTGCAATATCCACGACAATGCCAGCATTATTCCCGAATTAATTCAAGGCATTGGCAGGCGATCCCCATTGGTCTGGCTGTTCGCATTCCCACCGCCCCGCTCGATAGTCATCGGAGAACCATTCGGTTGAGGATATGGAACAACCGCGCAAGTTGACAACCAGCGAATGCTAATTAACGCGTGATAAAGTAAACGCCATTGCGGCCCTACATAGGGGCCGAGAATTTCAATCGCCTTGACCTTGATCAATCTGTGCTAAAATACTGGCAATTTCTTCCGAATTCCGCGTGAATGAGAAGCGCAGGCGTCTGTCTATTGCCCGCTTAAATACATCATTTCCGGCCGCATTTGCCCCATGTCTTTTTCAAATGATCGGATACGGTCTTCAGTTTTGGGTCGGATAAAAACCCTTGTCGAAACAGAATGCTGCCCTTCACTTCCGGCAGCGACTGATTGAGCTCCAGCTGGCGCTTGATCTCGCCTAGCCCGCCACCTGCCTGCCAGCCTGGCTCTGACGCTGTGGCCGTCCCGGCGCGATAGAGCGCCATGCCGATATAAAGATCGGTCTTGGTGCCGCGCACCGTATCCGCCCACCATTTGACGATCGTATCGTAGGGCACGGCCTTGCGCCCGAATGACCAATAAACCTGCGGCGCGATATAATCGATCAGGCCGTCCTTGACCCAGCGTCTCGTATCGGCAAAGTCGCCATCATAGTTCGTCTTGCCCGCGCGCGTGGCCGAACCCAAGGGATCGTCTTCCTTGTTGCGCCAGACACCGCCGGGACTGATGCCAAACCGCACATTGGGCTTGATCGACTTGATCTTGTCGGAAATCTCCTGAACCAGCTTATAGGTATTGTAGCGCCGCCAGTCATATTTGCTGGCAAAGCGTGTGCCGAAACGCGCATAGGTCTTATCGTCATCAAGAGGCGATGACGCGGTTTCGTAATAGAAATAATCGTCGAACTGGATGCCATCGACATTGTATTTCTGTACGACCTCGGCGGTGATGTTCGTTACCCACTGACGCACAGCCGGGATACCGGGATCAAGAACATAGCGATCCGCCGACACGCCGACCCAGCCTGGATGGGTCTTGTAGACACTCGGCGGCGAATCCTTGGATGAATCTTTCAACGCCTTGCGCGTTGATGTTTTGACGTCCATCGAAACCCGATAGGGATTGAGCCATGCGTGAAGTTCGATGCCGCGCTTGTGCGCCTGCTCAATGGCAAACTGCAACGGGTCGAAGCCCGGATTCTTGCCGAGCGTTCCGGTCAGATAGGACGACCAGGGCAGATAGGAAGATGCATAAAATGCATCCGCTGCGGGCGACACCTGAAACACAACCGCATTGATTCCGTGTTCCGACGCCTCGTCAAACAGCTTCACCAGCTCCTGCTTCTGTCGGCGGACGCGCTCCTCGTCATCCTCGATTTTTGATGATGCATTCGACGGCCAATCCAGGTTGAGAACCGTCGCGATCCAGCTTGCCTGAAATGCATCGCAATGAGAGGGAGATACGTCGAGAGGCATGGGGGTTCCGCTGTTGATTTTGCATTTCCAGCCTTATCCGGCGCTCGCAGGCTTGGATATGCTCATTTTAAGCACTAGCTTAAAGCAGAATCTGACGAAGCGAGGGCCCATGTACAAGAATATTGTCGCCACCACCGATGGATCGGAATTTGCCGAGCGCGGTCTCGTGCATGCATTTGAGCTGGCCAAAGCCGTGGGCGCGAAGGTCACGGTCGTGACGGTCACCGCCCCCTATTCCGTTTCGGGCCTGCCCGGCGGCTGGACCGATAGCCCTGCTTTCATCGAACGTTTCGAACAGGAATGGAAGGAATTTGCCGAGACCACGCTGACTCGCGCCCGTGAACTGGCAGCCGAAGCCGGTGCGGAAATCCACACCCTGCATGTGGTTGCCCAGCACCCGGCAACAGCGATCATCGAATCGGCAACCGAACTGGAGAACGATCTTGTCGTGATGGCCTCGCATGGGCGGCGCGGTTTCAAAGGCCTGCTGCTCGGCAGCCAGACCTATGAAGTCGTCACACGCAGCACTGTTCCGGTGCTTGTTGTTCGATAAATGAAGTGTGGGTCCAGGCGGTCAGCTTGTTTGATGACCGCTGACGCTTTCGACATCCACCCGGAAGAAAACGGGCTCCAGCTTGCGCGTGCCGCCGTCCTTGGTGATGGTCTTGGTGTAGGCTGGTTCCCACCAGGTCGGCTCTGCGGACATGATATTGACGATGGCCGCTTTCTCGTCCTCCCGGGCGATCTCGCGGTAACGACCATGCAGCACCACGGTTTTCCATTCGGTACGCGATATGATGTGGTCGAACAGGATGCAGACTGCATCGTTCTTGCGCATGGCTTCGGTCTTCTGGCCGTCGGTCGTGAAGGAGTAAAGCGATCCGCCATTGAAGCGGAAACTCATCGGTACGATAACGGGGCGATTATCCAGAATATAAGCCAGCCGTCCTACATGCGAATTCTGAATCATGTCGCGAAGATCGTAGTCCGACATTTCCTTGATCATCATGGCGCGTCGTCTCCTGAAAAGCTCTGCTTCACATCCTAATATAGGGCGGCGAGATTGCCTTGACAGAGATCAAGGGCGCGAAAGAAAATTGCGTCAGATGAAAAGTCGGCCCTCGGCGATCTTGACCGCCGTTCCACCAATGCGCGCGCCGGTGAGCTTCTGCCCGTTGACGTCGAGTTCAAGCCGGATGAGCGACGGACGCCCCATTTCCATGCCCTGCTCCACCCACCATTGCGAACTGCCGTCGACCGGTTTGTCGTTCTGCTGGATCATTCCGGCAAAGGCCGCAGCTGCCGAACCTGTCGCCGGATCTTCATAGACATTGGCGCCGGTCACGAACATGCGGGCATGATAATTGCTGTTGAAGAGGATCGTCTCCCGGCAATAGACATAGATCGGCAGCGGGCGGCCATCGACATGCGGCAGACTTTCGGTCACATACACCGGATCAATCGACACCTTGGCTGCGGCGATGAGATTGTGAACCGGCACGAGCAAATAAGGCGTCCCCGCGCTCCAGATGCCCGGAACGTGATTCTCGAAACCGATCTCGTGGGTTCCAAGCCCGATGGCGGCGGCGGCTTCTTCCTTTTCGATCCGAACGTCGACCTTTTCCGGTAGGCGTGGCAGATCGAATTCGGCAAAGGCGCTATTGTCACCCAGGATGACACCGCAGCGCACAATGCCCACTTTTTCCTCCAGCGCGACAAGCCGGTCAGCCTCGTCGCCCGTCCTGCGGCGACGCGCCAGCGAAACGGCAGCCCCCACCGTCGGATGACCGGCGAAAGGCAGTTCGTAATCGGGGGTAAAAATGCGCACAGCCGCTTCATGTGCTGGATTGGCTGGCGGAAAAATGAAGACGGTCTCGGAAAGATTGAACTCGCGGGCAATCGCCTGCATGCGGGCATCGTTCAACCCTTCGCAGTCATGGACAACGGCCAAGGGATTTCCGGCCAGAGCTTTCTCGGCAAAAACGTCGAAAACCTCGTAAAAACGGCCGGAAACGGCAGCTTCGCTCATCCCTCAATCTCCCCTCGACACTTTTCTGGAAACCACGACCAGTGTCTTTATTCAACCATCGCCTTTATAAAATTCTATCGAAGCATAGCCAATTTATCGGCCCTGTCATCTGTCCGTCTGGCTTATTTGTTCACTGTCTGAAATGCCAGTCGGCAAAAGCGCGAACATAAGACGGCGTGGCATCGCCCATCATGCCCGCTGCCGTTATCGGAATGATCTCGGCCAGTTCCGGTTCGGCCTGCGCCGATACGAAATTTTCGATGCGGGAAACCAGTTCTCGCGACGGCGCGTCAAACTGGTAACGACGAAATAGCGCAATGCTGCGATTGCCAGTCACCAGATTAAGCTGCGCCTCGCCGTGAGCGTCCGCCAGATCAAGCCCGGTTTCCTCCTGCACCTCGCGCTGCATATTGGCGTCGTAATCCACGCGCCCGTCGACAATGTCGTTATCGTCGATCGAGCCCGCCGGAAAGTAGATACGTCCGCCGCCGGCATTCTGCATGCCCATGCGAGCGGCGATCAAATGCCCCTCGCCGGAAACGATGACGCCCACGCCAAAAATGTGCCACGGACGGATCGGCTCCGGATCGTTACGCCAATGCATCAATGTCGCAAAGCTGCTGCGCTTAAACCCGGCTTGCAAAACGCCATCGGCCAGTCTTGCCTCCGGCGCCAAATAGATTTCGCCATCGAACAAGGCTGGCTTTGCGGCCTGTTCACGCTGCCAGTTGATCGCTATCGCCTGTTCATGCTGCTCGGTATATTCCAGCGGCCCCGGAACAACGCTGACATCGACATCGTCGATGACATGAACCGTATTTTCCCGCACATGTTCCATAAAAATCTGGTCCTGCTTTTCAGACAATATTCAGCGTCACGGCGACCGGGCAATGATCGCTTGCTTTCGGCCGGTCCCAGCCTGTGCGCGGATAGCGTTCCACCTGCTGGTCCGGTGGAAACACCGTGCGCCATGGCTGGCCGCGCCGCACGATCTGCGGCACCGCGCTTTCGTTTTTCAAAGCAAAGGATGGTGACGCCAGAATGTAATCAAGCTGACAAAGATGTCGCTCCTGCGGTCCCCGCGTGTGATAGAGCGTCCAGCGATCCATGACCGGGCGGCGCTCAACGAGGTTGACGGCAAAGCCATCCCCCAGCAGCACGTCGAGCGCACTTTCCTCTTCCTGAACCGGCGTGAATTCATAGCCGTTCCATTCGTCGCCGCCGATAACGATGCGTTCGCGATAATCGTTGAAATCGCCGCAGATCAGCCAGCGCCGATCTGCCGCCTTGGCCGGTCCGAACTTGTCTTCAATGATGCGGCGGATCGCCTTCGCCTCGGCGCGGCGTACCGGCAGGGACGCAGTGCGCCCGTCAAAGCCGTTGCGCGCACCGGTCATGGATTTGAGATGCGTCACGAAAAGCGACACCGGCTTGCCTGCAATCCGCAGATCCACATTGAGACAATCCCGCTTGAAAATGCGGTCGTGCGGCTCGATGCCAAGTTCTGCCAGAACCGGCTCATAAAGCCCGAAATCCGTGTAGGTCAGATGTGCGTGGCTTGTGACCTCGCCCACCTCAATGGGCTGTCCGTCGCGGGTCGTATCCCGGATCATGACGGCCACATCGATGCCCCGGCTGTCATTACCGTCGATCAGATATTTGTGCCGGTAGCCATGACCGATCATCTTGAAAAGATAGCCATATTCGAAGGCGTTGAGCGCGGCCAGATTATCGACTTCCTGCAAGCACAGAATGTCAGCGCGCGTCTCGGCGATTGCCAGCGCCGTCATCTGCCTTGTATCGTCGGCATGGGCCACCGCACGCGCCTGTTCCAGCAGACGATACTGCGCCTCATCACCGATTTCGAACAATTGCAGGCTGCGGTCCTGATGCAATTCATTGCGGAAGCCGGAAAAATCGAACCGGCGCATCAGATTCTCGACATTGAATGTGGCTATCGTAAACATGTGCGAGCAATCTCGCCACTTGCACCGCGATTGGCAAGGACTTCTTGTCCGGGTCGGGATTTTTCCCCCGGGCGGATGATTTTGGAAGATGAAACACCCATATTGGGTATATGGCGATAGCGAATGCCCGCAAGCCATGCATGAAAGGCAAAGGTCGGTATGCTCAAGAAAGCCCTGTGCGCAGCCATGATTTCCAGCCTGTTTGCGGTCGGCTGTGCCGCGCCAACCATGGCCGTCGAATTGCGCAAGACGCCCTATCTGCCTTCATTGCAGCCAGCCCGCCCGCCAATCGTCAATCCGAATTCGAATACCAATCGCCCGGGCCCGAATTCGCCGGGATGCTATGGCTCCGTCACCTGCCGCAACAGCGAAAGCTATATCTCCGGCGAAGGCGTGTTACGCTACAAGAACGGTGAACCGCTGGAAGTGCGCCCATCCACCCGTCCGCAGGTGAAGCGTTTCGGGCCGAGCGTGAACCACATGCAGTGGTGTTCGAACCGCTATCGAAGCTATCGCAGCTCTGACGATACCTATCAGCCGCTCGCCAGGCCACGCACCAGCTGCAACTCGCCATTTCAATAAAGAAAGTCCGGGACAAACCCGGCCCAGACTGCTGACAAACCCGTCGATATTTTCGGCGGGTTTTGTTTTTGGAGCTTTGGTTGTTTTTGTCGAGGCGGTTTGAGTCAGGTTGAGAAGGGGTGCCCGGCTCATGCGATAGCCGGTTTGGGGGCTTTCGTCAGGGCCATTGCTATCTTCTTGATGTTCTGGGCGGCTGCGGCCAGCAGGCACTGGCATTGGACGCGAGTAAGACTTCGGAAGCGGGCATAGCGGTGGCCGTGCAGTTGCTTGGCATCGGCAAAGGAGCGTTCGACGGTCTCCTTTCGCCGCTTGTAGATGGCCTTGCCCCAAGGCGTGAGGCGATGGGCGTCGGTGCGGTCTCGAGCATCGGCCCAGACATGGCGGGCGATCATGCGTTGCGCCTTGGCATTGCTGGTGCAAGACGCGAGAAGCGGGCATTCGCCGCAGAGCGCTGGATCGGAGCGATAGTGGCGATAGCCGTTGCGGTCGGTGGTGGCATAGGCGAGCAGTTGGCCTTCAGGGCAGCGGTAACCGTCAACCCCGCCGTCATAGACGAATTTCGACTTGCGCATCATGCCGGGTTTGGGCGGTGTCGGATTGCGATAGCCGGTGACGCCGAGAATGGCGCGCTCCTCCAGCCCCCTGGCAATGCCGGATGTGGCATAGCCGGCATCGAGCCCGACGGCGCCGACCGCAAAGCCGAAGCGCTCACGCTGCCGGTCAAGCCGCCCCAGATAGACGATGCTGTCATGGACGTTTGCTGGCGTCACATGGGTATCGGTGATGATCGCAAGCCTGCCGTCGACGGTGCGATGGTCGAGATAGAAGAAGCCCTTC
>JAEXXS010000176.1 GCA_023451915.1 Pseudomonadota bacterium
CATGATGCGCAAGTCGAAATTCGTCTATGACGGCGCGGTTGACGGTTACCGCTGCCCTGAAGGCCAACTGCTCGCCTATGCCACCACCGACCGCAACGGCTATCGCCACTATCGCTCCGATCCGGCCATCTGCGGCGAATGCCCGCTTCTCGCGTCTTGCACCAGCAATGCCAAGGCGCAACGCATGATCGCCCGCCATGTCTGGGCCGATGCTCGAGAACGCACCGACGCCCATCGCCACACGCCTTGGGGCAAGGCCATCTACAAGCGGCGAAAGGAGACTGTCGAACGTTCCTTTGCCGATGCCAAGCAACTGCACGGCCACCGCTATGCCCGCTTCCGAAGTCTTACCCGCGTCCAATGCCAGTGCCTGCTGGCCGCAGCCGCCCAGAACATCAAGAAGATTGCAATCGCCCTGACGAAAGCCCCCAAACCGGCTATCGCATGAGCCGGGCGCCCCCTTCTCAACCTGCCTCAAACCGCCCCGCCAAAAACAACCAAAGCCCAAAAACAAAACCCGCCGAAAATATCGACGGGTTTGTCAGCCGTCTGAACCCCGCCAATCGGCGGGGTTTTTTATTGGCTGCAAAGCGCAATTACGCGATGGCGTCGAGGCCTTTCTGGCGCAGCATTTCAAGGTGATCCAATTCCGCCTTGGTGAGGGAAATACCCTTGGAGAGCGATTCACGACGGGCGGCGAAACGGCGCTGCGAAGGCAGGCGCGCGCCCTGTCCGGCAATGGCTTCAAGCAGAATTTCGCCATGCTGGATCGGATTGAGACGCCCGCCCGCCATGCGCGTCGGGTCGAACGCGAGGATCAGTTCGCCATGGCGCGGCGCAACCGTCGTGGTGCCGAGATAGGCGAGCGCTTCCGGGCTGCTGAAATCGCCGATCATGGACCCGGCCAACAGCTCGATCATGGTTGAAATGGCCGAACCCTTGTGCTGGCCAAAGGGCAGCATCGCGCCAGCCAGGGCCGCTTCCGGATCGGTGGTCGGATTGCCATCGGCATCGACCGCCCAGCCTTCCGGCAATTGCTTGCCCGCGCGGCGGTAAAGTTCCAGTTCGCCGCGCGCCGCGACGCTGGTTGCAAAATCGAACACGTAAGGGTTTTCACCCGGACGCGGCCAGCCAAAGGCAAACGGGTTGGTCCCGAGCAGCGGCTTGCTGCCGCCCGCAGGCGCAACGGTGGCATAGCTCGGGCACATGGCCATGGCGGCGAGGCCTTCGTCGGCGAGTGCTTCCACTTCCGGCCACAGGGCGGCGAAATGGGTGCAATCATTGATGACGAGAGCAGCAAGGCCGAGCTTGCGCGCGCGTTCGATCAGCGCCGGTTTGCCGGTTTCGAAGGCGAGATTGGCAAAGCCGCCATGGGCTTCGACGCGCACGACGGCGCTTTCATCGACGGTCAGAACCGGCACGGCATTGGTCACCACCTTGCCGCTCTTGACGGTGCGCAGGCAGCCTTCGATGCGGTAAATGCCATGGGATTTGCAGCCATCACGCTCTGCTGCGACAATGGTGCGTGCAATCGCAGCTGCATGGTCGTCGCTGAAGGTGGCTTTGAGGAGAGTATCCTTCACGCGTTCGAAGAGATCATCGACCGTAATCAGGATGGCGTCGCTCATCGTGATGTCCTTTCATGCAGCAAAACCAGCAAAATTCGTTGTCCTGTGCATAAAGGCTGCATACACAGAAGTCATCCGAAATCGTGGTTTTGTCTCTCATGAAAGAGAACGACATTATGCAGGCAAGGCATTATCTGTCCGTTGGCGGAGGATGCCTTGCCCGGTCATTTCAGATCATTTGCGACCAACTTCAAGATAGGTAATGCCGAACACGACAACTGGCATGGCGGCAATCATTCCAAGCGCGATCCAATGGAGCCACTGCATCGGGTGGTCCTCCGTTGTTTAAATAATGGACAGAGTGGGCGGTGAGGGCTTCCGCCTCACATCAACCAGAGTGTGACTGCCGCAGCGATCACGAATGCGGCGGCAAAACTGCTTTCCAGTCTGTAGTACCAGAGCATGACAGCCTCCGTTGTGGTTAACGAATACTTAATAAACGCGGCTCTGGCGATTTGGTTCAATCGCGACTGTAACAAAATTGGGAGCAGCTTCGTGATCGCGAAGCTGCTCCGTTGTGCAGTTACCAGTGGACGCGGAAGCCGACATTGCCTTTCAGCGCATAACTATCGCCGAAATTGTTCAGGCTGGTGTTGATCAGGCCTTCGCCGAAGACGGAATAGCGGTTACCGTCGAAATCATAGCTGCCGCCGATGCCAAGCCCGCCCCACAGTCGGTCCTGACGGCTTGCCAGACTGACGCCAGCGAGATCGGCGCGGGTGCCGTCGCGGAACTCGTAATAAAGATTGGCGATGCCGTAGAGGCTGGCTCGGTCGATGGTTCCCTTGGCGTTTTGCCAGGAGGATGCATAATCGAGATTGAGGCCGAGACGGCCTTGCAGGCTTTCGCCGCGATCAAAGCGGACGCCGCTGCCGAAACCGTCGATGAAGCTGTCCGCATCTACTGACGAATAGACCAGCTGGCCTTGCGGCGTGACCGACCAATGGTCGTCGATGGCCAGTTTCTGGCCGCTTTCCAGCGACAGCGCATAGCCGAATGCATGGCTTCCGGTGGCGAGCGCCGATGCGCCTTCTGCCGATGTGGTCAGGTCGCTGTCATACCATGTCGCTTGCGCCAGCCCGTCGGCATAAAAGCCGTTCTCGCCATACCAGGTCAGGGTGCCGCCGAGGCCGTAACCATCCGTGGAAATGTCGCCGGACACGAAGTCGCTCGACGCGGTTCTGGTTTTGCCATGCATATATTGGCCGAAGATGCCGCCGACGAGGCGACCCTGTTCGTTTTCCAGAAATGCGCCGTCAATGCCCGCCTGCATCGTGAAGATGTTCTGACGGATTTGGGTCCAGGTGGTGGTATAATCGGGTTCTAGACGATTATGCGCGCCCTCGATCCGGCCCCAGACGCCATTGCCCCTGGAGGTTGTGGTTTCCTTGTCGGAAGAGGTTGGTTGCTCCACCCACACGCGCTTGCCTGTGCGCTGGCGCAGCGAAGAGACGCCGTTCATCCCAAGCAGATGTTGCGAATAGGCCTCATAGACCGGCGCACCGGCTTGGAGCTTGCCTTCCGGCTGCGGCTGCGGGTTTTCGGTATTGGGGTTTCCGGTATTGGGATTTTCAGGATTAGGGTTTCCGGTATTAGGATTTTCCGGGGTGGGGTCCGGGTCTGGCGTCGGAACCACTGGCGTCTTCTTGGAAATCAGATACCAGTTATTGGTGTTCTGACCTTCGGCATTGCCTTTATAAAGGCTATACTCATATGCGCCGATCACCACAGCGGGTTTGCCGCCTGCGCGATATTGCGCGTCCAGTATGAAATCGCCGTCAGAATTGCCGCCGACCGTGATCACTTCGATGCCAAGTGTCGTGTTGTCGCCCGTTCCGCCGCGATTATTGACATGGAGGAAGCTGGTGCCCGACGTGTCGCCGTCGATCATGATCTTGTTCGTGTTCGATGTATCGTCGCCCAGAACGGCATTGATTGTCAGCATGCCGTTGCTGCCGACATAATTGCCCGTGATGTGGAGATTATTGCTGGTCGAGGTGCCGAAATTGACATTTCCCGCATTGGCGAGCGACGCCAGCTTCTGGTCCATGCTGTTGAGATCGAGCTTCGCGCCGGAAGAAACCGTAAAGGCCGATGCCGTGCTGAAAGCATTGGCCGCGCCAGCTTTCAAGGTTCCCGCCTGGATATTGGTGTCGCCTGTATAGCTATTGTTGCCCGACAGGGTGGTGGTGCCCGTTCCGATCTGCAGCACGACGCCATTTCCGGAAATGTCAGAACCTAATTCCCACGCATTGCTGCGGTTGAATTCCAGTTCACCCTTATTGAGAATTTTCTGGCTGGCCAGGCTGCCCGTTGTGCCGCCTGTCCCAAGCTGGAGGTGGGCGCCTGCCTCAATCGTCGTGGTGCCGGTATAGCTGTTTGCGCCCGACAAGGTGAGATTGCCGCTGCTGACCTGGACGCCGCCCGTGCCGCTGATGTCGCCCGCGAATGTTGTGCTTGCGTTTGTGAAATCGAGCGTCTTGGCGCCTAGGATTACCTTGCCTGTGCCGGTGAGCGTCTTGATCGATGTGGAAGGGGCGGTGATGGCGCTAACGTCAAACACCCCCTCCACATTGATGCGGCTGGATGTCTTCAGGCTTCCCGAGGAAAAGAG
>JAEXXS010000198.1 GCA_023451915.1 Pseudomonadota bacterium
CGCCATGTTTATTCGCATGGATGCCGCAACAGCCCATAAAGATGCCGGTCTCGGCTTGCGTAATGGCGTAGATGCAATTGCCCATCTCGCCTTTTCGCACGCGATCGACAAAGTCGACGGCATTCTCACGCCTGTATGGATGCGGCATGCGCGTGAGCATGCCCGAGACGCGAAGATTGTTGGCAAGATAGGAAATGGCATCTACGTCTTCGACATGCGGCTGGCGCAGGACCAGCCTTTCGGTGACCAAGACGGGGCAATCTAACTCAGGGGCTAATTCGGGGGCCAATTCAGGCTCCAGATCAGCCGCCAGACCGGGGGAAAAATCGGCGAAACGCTCCCTCCGGCTCATACAGTTTTCTGCGTAACTATCTTCTTCTAAAACGTCGACAACCATTTTTCTGTCCTCCAGATGCAAAAAGGGAAGATGGTGGTCCCATCTTCCCTTCGATCTTTTGGCTAGGCTGCCATATACACCGGGTCCAATGGGACGCCGGTGGTTTTAAGAGGCCCGGCTTACTCTGCTGCTTCCGCGATCGGGTCTACCGATACGTATGTGCGGCCGTTGGCTTTCGTACGGAAAGATACGGAACCGTTCGTGGTTGCAAAAATAGTGTGGTCCTTGCCGAGGCCAACATTGGCGCCCGGATGCCACTTCGTGCCGCGTTGACGCACGATGATGTTGCCAGCGAGCACAGCTTCGCCGCCAAACTTCTTCACGCCAAGGCGTTTGGATTCTGAATCGCGACCGTTACGCGAGGAACCGCCAGCTTTTTTGTGTGCCATTGGTGTTCTCCTTTAATCTCTCTACTTACTCAGCCGTTGCGGCCTTGGCTGCAGCCTTCTTAGGCGCTGCCTTCTTCGGCTTTGCGGCTTCGCCTTCAGCGGCTTCTGCCTTCGGAGCCTTCTTCTCAGCGGCCTTCTTGGAAGGCTTTGCGCCGTCGGTGAGGATCTCCGAGATACGGATGGTCGTCAGTTCCTGACGATGACCGCGGGTGCGCTTCGAATTCTGACGGCGACGCTTCTTGAACGCGATGACCTTGCGGGCACGGCCCTGTTCGACGACTTCGGCGGTCACGAGAGCGCCTGCGACGACGGGTGCGCCAATGGTCGAGCCGACCATCAGAACTTCTGCGAATTCTACGATGTCACCGGCTTCGCCAGCAACTTTTTCGACCTTGATCAGGTCGTTTGCGGCAACGCGGTACTGCTTGCCACCGGTCTTGATGACTGCGAACATTTGTTGTCCTTTCGGTTGTTCGGTCCGGCTCTCATTTCCACGACATTAGCGCCGAAGTGATGGGCCGTCTTTTTATCAGTCGGTTAAGTGAAGGGCTTTCGCCCCTGATTGACGCCCGGGAACCCGGAAATCATCAATCAAAACAATAGGCGCGGACTGCCCCACGCCTAAGGTCTGGTGCTTATAGGTTTGGAACGTGGGAAAAGTCAAGAATTTTCACGAGAGAATGCAAATTAGGTCTTGTCTAATTGCAATCAGCCCGCTATTGAGCCGCTACACACTTAGCATTCGCTTTTGATGCTGTTTGACGGTGCGATAAATAGATCGTTTTACCGGATTGCACAATGCGGAGAGGTGGCTGAGTGGTTGAAAGTACCGCACTCGAAATGCGGCGTGGGGGTAACTCCACCGTGGGTTCGAATCCCACCCTCTCCGCCATTTTCTTCATCGAAATCCATAACCTACCGCCGCAGCCATACTTCTCTGCGTTGGCTGAACCATGCTAGAAAGCCAGCATGAGTGTATTGTCATCCGTCGACCCTATTTATAATCCGCCGCTGGAGCCCTATGTCTCCATCATTCATCGCGATGCGGATCTTCTGGTACTGGACAAGCCAAGCGGGCTTTTGTCGGTCCCCGGGCGTCACCCCGCCCTCTCCGATAGCCTTGCGACGCGGGTGCAAAAACAGTTTCCTCAAGCACTCATGATCAACCGGCTGGACAAGGATACGTCCGGCCTGGTCCTGATGTCGCTGAACCGAAAAGCCCACGCCTACGTCGCCGCGCAGTTCGAGGCCCGCACCACGAAAAAATCCTACATCGCCGAAGTTTGGGGACACATGAAGAGTGACGAAGGTTTTATCGATCTGCCACTGGCTATCGATCCGGACAACAAGCCGCGCCATCGTGTGGACCACGAGCATGGCAAACCGGCCCAGACACGCTGGCAGGTTCTAGCCCAAGGTGAAAACAGCACGCGTTTGCGCCTCTTTCCGCTGACTGGTCGCACGCATCAATTGCGTGTCCATATGCTAGCAATCGACCATGCCATTCTTGGCGACGAATTCTATGCAGAAGGTGCCGCCCTTGCAGCCTCAGTCCGCTTGCTTCTGCATGCCGAGAAGCTAGCCTTCCATCACCCTGACGGGAATGATGTGACATTCACCGCGCCCTGCCCGTTCTGAAACCATCTTGAGAACAGTGATGCCGCAGAAGCTAGATACATCAGAGCTGGTTGTCGATTTCGTCGGCGGTGCTGTCGGCCACCGGTTTCGCTCCGGTGAAGGGCGGGGGCAGGCGCTTGCCAAAGCGGCAGGCCTCACCGGTAGCGTCACACCGGAGATTGTCGATGCCACGGCGGGCCTTGGACGCGACGCATTTCTGCTCGCATCGCTCGGCGCTCGTGTCACCTTGATTGAGCGCTCGGAAAAAATGCATGCCTTGCTGGCGGAAGGTCTCGCCCGCGCCGCAGCGGAAGGCGGTCAATATGCCGAGACCGTGGCGCGTATGACCTTGCTGCATGGCGATTCCTGCGCGCTATTGCCGACATTGAAGCCGCAGGTGGTGCTGGTTGACCCCATGCATCCGCCACGCGGCAACACGGCTCTCGTCAAAAAGGAAATGCGACAGATCCGCGAGATCGTCGGCACAGATCCCGATGCGGAAAAGCTGATGCAGGTGGCGCTGGAAGCAGCACTCTATCGGGTGGTGCTGAAATGGCCATTGCGCGCCGAGCCAATGGCAGGACTGCGCAAGCCGTCCCATCAAATTTTGGGCAAAAGCACGCGTTACGATGTATTCGTAAAAGCTAAAATCGCATAAATCTTTCAGAAAGGCCCTATAGAGCGGTTCCTGTTAAAACAGAATCGTAGAACCGCTCTAACTATTTGTTTTTAAGCATTATCCTACGCAAAACCGCTGCGCACTTTTGCTGGAAATGCTCTAGCTCTTCGTTCCCCGACGGTTCAGAAGAATAAAACTATAGCGGTTTTGATAATTCGGTCTAATTTGGAAATGCTGCATTTCGCAAAACGTAATTCATAATATTACTGAGGGCGTATGAAGACACAGATGGATCTGACG
>JAEXXS010000267.1 GCA_023451915.1 Pseudomonadota bacterium
ACCAGTTCCGGCTGGCGGGCGACCATTTCATCCGGCGGCGTCCAGCGCGGCCACTGGCGCTTGTACTGGATCACAGCGCGACCGGACCATGCAAAGCCTTCGCGTCCGATGCCGACGCCATAGCGCAGCGCCTGACCATTATCGAGCACGAGGTAGCAGAAGCGGTTGGCGGTATCGATGACCAGCGTGCCGGGCGTTTCGCCGGTCGGGTCCTGCACGACCTGACGCAGATAGCGCTTGTCCATCTTCTGGATCGGGATTGCCGGAAGCTGAAAGCCGCCATCGTTGACGGAGGCATACATCTGCTCCCAGCCGCCAAAAGACGAATCCACATTGGCCTGCGGTGTCCTATTGATCGGGTTGCCGGACGCATCGACATCGATGATGGGAACATTCTGTCCCAACTGGGCGCAACCGGCGAGACCGGCTGCCGCAGTGGCAGTCATTGCCGTCAGGAAAGAGCGGCGGGTGAGGGTCGTTTGCATAAGAAAACCAGACTAGTGATGGGAGGGTTATGAATACAACAATCAGGGTTAACGAAGTGCGACCAAACCAGATGTGGTAGAGACGCCATGCGAGGAAGGCACTGGCCCGGACGATGTTTTCGCCAGGCCTCGAATTCGACTGATCGGAAAACGCCCTAGAATTGTGGCGCTGAGCCGGTGCGAATAGGGCCTAAACGTGGCGAAAAGCGACCCGTTCCACGCGTGTTGCAGCCGCGCCACAATTTTGCGGGCTATCGGCCTATTGAGCAGAAGCCCGATAATTCAAATTTTAGTGAAATGTTTTATTCGCCCTGCGCAGGCGTCATGCTTTTAGTCCAAAAGCTGGAGGTTGGGCAGAATGAGGGCAGGCGGAAACTGGCGATATTCGTCAGGCTGGTTGGAGCGATTGATCCAGACGCCGCGCATGCCGAACTTGACCGCGCCCGCCACATCCCAGCGATTGGACGACTGGAAGGAGATTGCGGACGGATAGAGCCGCCATTGCATGGTGATCAGTTCGTAAGCCGAAGGTGATGTCTTGTATTTGCGCACGGTATCGACCGAAATCACATCATCCAGCAGAACATCAAGTGCCGCCGATTTTACGGCGGCTTCCAGCATGGCGGGTGAGCCGTTCGACAGGATGGCAAGCCGCGCGCCGCGATCCTTGAGGTGCTTAAGCGCCGCAGGCACTTCCGGATAGCAGTCGAGTTTCCAATAGGCGTCCAGCAGGTCGTTGCGCAGCGATGGATCGACGGACGGATAGCGCGCAAAGGCGAAATCGAGCGATTGCTCCGTCAGCTTCCAGAAGTCGCTATAGGCGCCCATCAGGCTCAGCACCCAGGAATATTCAAGCTGCTTGGCACGCCACAGTTCCGAAAAGGCGCGTCCGTCAGGCCCGGCCTTATCCGCATGCCGACGCACCGCCGAATGGACATCGAACAATGTGCCGTAGGCGTCGAAGACATAGGAACTAATTGAGCCGGACACGGTTACTCCTTTGCCGATGCGGTAATGCGGAAATCCTCAATGGGGTTCATCCTACTGTGATTTCAATAATATTTCATTGCCGCTCCCGCGGTTGGGGCCTATGTAGAGTCCGCACGCAATTTTTCGGGTAGGCAACCCATTGCCCGCCGCGCGTTGAGAGATAAAGAGGAGAGTTTCCAATGGCTTTCGAACTGCCCGCCCTTCCATATGACTATGAAGCACTTGCGCCTTTCATGTCGCGCGAGACGCTCGAACTGCACCACGACAAGCACCATCAGGCTTATGTCACCAATGGCAACAAGCTGCTTGAAGGTTCCGGGCTTGAAGGCAAGAGCCTGGAAGACGTCGTCAAGGAAAGCTACGGCAAGAATCAGGGCCTCTTCAACAATGCTGGCCAGCACTACAACCACATCCATTTCTGGAAGTGGATGAAGAAGGGCGGCGGCGGCACGAAGCTGCCCGGCAAGCTTGAAAAGGCAATCGAATCCGATCTCGGCGGCTATGCCAAGTTCCGCGAAGATTTCATCGCTGCTGGCGTCGGCCAGTTCGGTTCGGGCTGGGCCTGGCTCTCGGTCAAGGACGGCAAGCTGGAAATCTCCAAGACGCCAAACGGCGAAAACCCGCTGGTTCACGGCGCAAAGCCGATCCTCGGCGTCGACGTGTGGGAACACTCCTATTATGTCGATTACCGCAACCTGCGTCCGAAATATCTCGAAGCTTTCGTCGACAGCCTGATCAACTGGGACTACGTGCTGGAACTCTACGAAAAGGCATGATGCCAAGGCATTGATGTTATGAGGGAAGCCCCGCTCCGGCGGGGTTTTTCTTTGGCCAAAAGAAAAATACTACGGAGTAAAATATTGGTTAGACGAAATTATTATTTAAATAATCTTAGAAAAATGAAAATATTCATTCGCAAGTAATCATTGGGAGTTTATTATATTGAACAAGATTGTTGTTTCTGCATGCATTATTTTCTCGATTATTGCGACCCCTTCCTCTGCTTGCATCTTGAAGGGGATGTCTGACAGCGGTGGAAACTGCTTGGCGGATTGTAAAAAATATGGAGACCCGTACTGGCTTTGTCTTGTAGGGCATCCTGCTCCGCAGCCGATGGCTGAGGAATAATGAATGAATGCCGGGGTGCGGGGTGCATTTTGGCATAACAGCATAGATGAAGCGCTCCGTTTCGACGGAGTGCTTTTAAATATAGTAAGACAATCATGTTTTTCACGTCATCGTGATTAAATTGTATAAACCTCTGTAATTCGCGCGTTTTACTTTTCTTGATGGTGATATGTTGGGAATGCTCGTTGCAATGGCAGGGATTGTATCGGATATTTCGCCATCAGATCGGTTTTGTTCAATGAAAT
>JAEXXS010000299.1 GCA_023451915.1 Pseudomonadota bacterium
ACTTACACCTTCGGCGCGGAGTTTCCCCCGACTTTCCAGAGTTGTCTTACCCGTCTGCGGTTCCTTGTACCTGAGAGATTTCGGGCGATTTCCCCTTCGGCGGCCAATTGGCGCTCTCCCGCAGACAGACAGTGAAAAAGCACTTGTAAAACGCATGCTTCGGCACCCGACACAAATCCCTTAGCTTAATCCGCTTTGGGAGTCATGTAGAATTGTGGTCTTCAACCGACAATTTCCAGAAGTTTTGCGACAAAACTTGAGCCGCCCCGCCAGCCACCCGAGGATTTGCCGTCATGCATGTATAAATCGGAGATTTTCACTAGCTATGCGGAAAATGATAGCGATGGGGGCGCTGTGGGGCTTCGAATTTTGGTGATTTGGCCATGAAGAACGGCAATTGTGATAACATAATGACCGATCTGCGTAAAAAACATGCAATCTCCAAGCTTAATTGCACATCAGCTATGCAAATCTGGCTCTCCTTTTTCAAATCGCGCAAGCCTATATGCTGTTTGCAACACAGAGAGATAGATTTTACTAGGTGAGAGAAATGAACCTGATCCGCTCGTACAACAACTGGCGCCGTTACCGTACAACCGTAAACGAACTGAGCCGCCTGAGCCCACGTGAACTGAACGACCTCGGCATCCTGCCTTCGGAAATTCCGTTCGTCGCACGCAAGGCTGCTGCTCGCTAAAAAGCTGAGAAAAGCGCCACCGGAAGGCATCAGCCTTCTTTCAGGATCGCGACCTCCAAACCGCGCGGTCCTTCTGGTTTCCAGAGCATTCAATTGCTCAAACAAGTTATCGCCGGGGTTTCCTCCTCCCATTTTTCCCTGGCGATCAAAAGACCGGACATCCTCCTCCCCCCATTGTCCGGTCTTCCCCATAAACACCCGTCGCTCCTCCCGCGACGGGTGTTTTTGTTTGTGCCGACCTGTTCAGCTTTCCTGTGAGGCAAGCTCTGCCGCACCGCCTCGATCCAGCAGCATCGAAATTCCAAACACCACCAGACCGGCCAGAGCCAACAGTGCGCCGACCGTACCGGTCGATGTCCAGCCATAGCCCCATGCAATCGCCAGACCGCCGAGCCATGCGCCAAGCGCATTGGCAAGATTGAGCGCCGAGTGATTAAGCGCCGCCGCGAGCGTCTGCGCATCGGCGGCCACGTCCATCAGGCGGGTTTGCAGTGCGGGCACCAGCGCAAAGCCGCCGCCGACCAGAAGCACATTGAGAAAAGCGGTCAGCGGATGCTGCATCAGCAGCGGGAAGGCCAGCATCACCGCCATATCGTAAAGCAGCACGATCCCCACGGTTCCCATGACGGAACGGTCGGTCAGGCGGGAGCCGACAATATTGCCGAGCACCATGCCGAGACCGAACATGACGAAGACCAGCGGCATCCATTTCACATCGATATGCGAAACTTCCGTCACAGTGGCGGCGACATAAGAAAAGACGGAAAACAACCCGCCGGTGCCGATAGCCCCAATGGCAAGCGTCAGCAGCACCTGTTTGCGACGCAGCGCGCCCAGTTCACGCAGCGGCGACGCCCCTTCCGCCGCGGGCAGCTTTGGCACATAAAGCGTCACCATCACCATGGTCAAAATGGCGATAAGGCCAACAGAGCCGAACATGGCGCGCCATCCGGCCACCTGCCCCAGCCATGTTGCAAGCGGCGTGCCGCACAGGGTGGCAATCGTCAGGCCCATCATGACGCGACCGACCGCCTGCGCGCGCTTGCCGGGTTCGGCCAGCGATGCGGCAACCAGCGACGCGACGCCGAAATAAGCGCCATGCGGAAAGCCCGCGATGAAGCGCATCATGTAAAGGCTGGAATAATCCTGCATGAAAGCGCTCGCGAGATTGCCGAAGGCAAACAGGCCCATCAGCAGAAACAGGAGCTTGCGCCGGTCCAGCTTCGCACCGATGACCGCCAGTACCGGCGCGCCAATCAGCACCCCCAGCGCATAGGAACTGATGAGATGCCCGCCCTCAGGGATCGAGACATTAAGATCGCGGGCGATATCCGGCAAAAGCGCCATGATGGCAAATTCACCGGTGCCGATGCCGAAACCACCAATGGCAAGCGCGATTTCCGCCATGCGCTCTGACGAGCGCGGCGAAGATTCCCGCATCGCAGCGGAAGACTGAAATTCTGACATGAATGGGCCTGAAGGGAGTGTAGGAGACCCACACACCTACCACCCCTTTCATGCAAAGGCGATACGCCTTCTTGTCACGCGTAAAGTTCGAAAGCGCATCCCGAAAAGTGTGAAGCGGTTTTCGGATAAGATGCGCGCAGTAGATCAACCAGCAGCGACGACTTCGATTTCGACCTTGAATTCTTCGCGGGTAAAGCCGGAAACGATCATCAAGGTCGACGCAGGCGCTGGCTGCGGAAACAGCCGGTCGCGCACGTCCATATAGGCGCGCATATAGGCGCGGTCCGTCACATAGGCATTGATGCGCACGACATTGGAAAGCTCCATGCCGCCATCGCGCAGGATGCGGCGGATATTCTCAAAGCAAAGCTCTGCCTGCGCGCCTGCGTCTTCCGGCACGCTTCCATCCGGCGCAATGCCAAGCTGGCCAGAGCAGAACACCAGTTCGGCGCCGGCTTTCACCTTCACGCCATGGCTATAGGCGGCAAAGGGTGCTGCCATGTCGGCGGGCAGCAAATGTTGCAAACTGCTCATCGAATAATCCTTATGATTTGGGCGCGCTGGCCAGAAGTTCCTTCAAACGCGGCGCACCCGCTGCAATATCGGCTTCCGTCGGGTTGACACCGGCTGCCAGCAGACGACGGGCGATCATATGATCCGCCGGGCGATTGATGCTATCGACCGCAACCAGCCTGTCACCGGCAAAATGGAAAACCGAGAAGGCATTATCATCGGGATTGCCCGACAGAATATGACGGTCGGCGTCGAACGACAGTCCTGCCGTCTGGAGCTTCATGTCGCCCTGATCGGACCAGAACCAAGCCACTTCGCGAAACGGCGTGGCGCGCCCGACAATGCTGCGGGCCACATGCTTGGCCTGATCGGTCGCGTTCTGCACCGATTCCAGCCGCACACGGCGACCGGCATGGAAATGATCATAGCTCACGCAATCGCCGATCGCGTAAACATGGTCCACAGATGTGCGCATATGGTCGTTCACGACAATGCCATTGTCGATGACGAGCCCCGCATCAGCGGCAAGCTCCACATTCGGCAGCGCGCCGGTGCCAATCACCACAATATCCGCCGGGAAAACGGTCCCATCGCTGGTCCTCACGCCCGCTACACGACCGTTTTCGCCTTCGATTGCCATCACGCCAAGCCCGGTCAACAGCGTGATACCGGCGGCGCGGCTGCGCGCTTCGACATGCGCGGAGATTTGCGTCGTGACCGAGCGGGCCAGAACACGCGGCGCTGCTTCGATCAACACGGTGTTCTTGCCGAGCGAAATCGCGCTATGCGCCATTTCGAGCCCGATGAATCCGCCGCCGATAATAACGGCATCTGCAATCGTCGGCATCAGATCGGCGATGCGGCGCGCATCCTCCATCCGGCGCAGCGTGACGACGCCGTCCAGATCGATGCCCGGCATATCAGGAATGCGCGCGC
Organism: Pseudomonadota bacterium; assembly: GCA_023451915.1. The sequence goes on from JAEXXS010000299.1 coordinate 3,614, forward strand.
GGGCGCCGGTTGCAAAGACCAGATCGGACCAGCCCAGCACACGACCGTCATCGAGCGTCACCGTGCGCTCGGTCAGCGATACGCCCTCGACCCGATGCCCGAACAGCATCTCGATATTATTATCGCGATAGGCGCTTTCCGGGCGCAGCACCAGACCGCCATGTTCCGGCGCTTTGAGATAGGATTTGGAAAGCGGCGGCTTATGATAGGGAATATCCGTCTCATCGTTGATGAGGACGATGTCACCGGCATAGCCTTCCTGGCGAAGGCTGATTGCGGCCTGCGAGCCCGCATGGCCCGCGCCTATAATAATGCATCTCTCGTCCATAGGACCTCCGGAAATTTCCGCGCATTATAGTCATGTGCTGGTCTGTCGCGTGGCGCGTCTACCACGGATTCACATCTTAATTGCATGCGGCTCACAATTTTTAAACATTTAGTTTGACCAATCGGTCAGATTGTTTAGTAAGGTTCCTGCTTCAATACGCCAAACAAACTTGGAGCGCCGCCTTGAAACGATATTGGTCCGATTACACGAGCGAGGCGTTTTCGCGTCTCGAGCGCGACAAGCTCGTGGCGGTATTGCCCGTTGGCGCAATCGAGCAGCACGGACCCCATCTGCCAATGTGTGTGGACGCCGCTGTCGCCGATGGCATGGTGGCGGAGCTGATCAAGCGGCTGCCCGATACAAGCAATGTTTTGTTCCTGCCGACCCAGGCCATCGCCAAGAGCAATGAACACAAGCGCTTTCCCGGCACGCTGACCTTTTCAGTCGAGACGGTCATTCGCATGTGGTGTGAGATCGGCGCATGCGTGGCGGCAAGCGGCGTGCGCAAGATGGTGCTGTTCAACAGCCATGGCGGCAATATTCCGGTGATGGACATTGTCGCCCGCGAATTGCGCGTGCAGCACAATATGATGGTCTTCTGCCTCAACTGGTTCGGCCTTGGCATGCCCGATGGCG
>JAEXXS010000324.1 GCA_023451915.1 Pseudomonadota bacterium
TTGACGTCGAAAAGGGCCTGCTTCTCACCATAGAATACGCAAACCTTGTCGCCGCGCATCTTTACGGAACTGGTGTTGGCGTTCATCTTTTCTCCTACGGCTTTCTCGAGAGTACGTTCTGTCATCAAATTCATGGCTTCGACTCCCGTTTACCAGCGGCGCTCAAACCGGCGGCGCAGAATGATTGCGGCAATGTTCATCACGGCCAGGAACAGAAGCAGCACGATGATAGCGCCGGATGTGCGTTCCACAAAGGCGCGTTCTGCTTCATTGGCCCACATATAGATCTGGACAGGCAAGGCGGTCGCCGGGTCCATCGGCGTGGACGGAACATCGGCCACGAATGCCACCATGCCGATCAGCAGCAGCGGCGCGGTTTCGCCCAGCGCATGGGCAAGCCCGATAATGGTGCCCGTCAGAATGCCGGGTGCGGCGAGCGGCAGGACGTGATGGAACACCATCTGCGTCTTGGAAGCGCCGAGACCAAGCGCTGCTGCGCGGATCGAGGGCGGCACGGCGCGCAGGGCGGCGCGCGTTGCGATAATGATCGTCGGCAGCGTCATCAGCGTCAGCACCAGGCCGCCGACCAGCGAAGCCGAACGCGGCAGGCCGAAGAAATTGACGAAAACCGCAAGCCCCAACAGACCGAACACGATCGATGGTACGGCGGCGAGATTGTTGATGTTCACCTCGATCATATCCGTCCAGCGGTTCTTCTTGGCGAACTCTTCCAGATAGATCGATGCGGCAACGCCGATCGGCAGAGCGAGACCCAGCACAATCAGCATCATATAGAGCGAGCCGACCAGCGCCACACCGAGACCGGATGTTTCCGGGCGGCTCGATGCGCCAAAGGTGAAGAGGCCGGTGTTGAAAGCTTCCTTCATGACACCTTCTTCCGAAAGCGTCTTCATCCAGCCGACCTGACGGTCGGATACCTTGCGGCTCGTTTCAGGGACGGAGAGATCGATCTGCCCCTTGAAGGCGGAATCGATGTCCGCACCGGCCAGCACCGGAACAGTCTGCGTCGTGCCGATGATCGATGGATTGTCCATCACCATCTGGCGAAGCTGAATGCGCACGCCGTCCGAATAGAAGCGGCCGATATCGCGCATGGCCGGGCGGTCGGTGGTTGCGACGCCGAGCTTTTCAGCCAGAGCGTTGCGGACCAGAAGCGGATAATTCGCGGTAATCAGCACACTGGGATCGGTCGCACGCTTGTTGCCCGGATCGATCACCTGCGCGTCGATCTTGACCGGAAGATAAAGCGTCGTCTGCCAGAAGGCGGTGTAGCCCTTGGAGAAAACCGAGAACAGCAGCGCGCACAGGAAGAACACGCCAATGGCGATGGCGACGATGCCATAGAGACGGAAGCGGCGTTCGGCAGCATAGCGGCGCTTGAGCCCGATATCGCGGCGCACCGGCTTTGCAGAAACCGCGCCGCTGGCGTTGAAGGTCGTATCGGTCATTATTCGTACTGCTCCCGGTACTTGCGCACGATATGCAGCGCAAAGATGTTCATGATCAGCGTCAGGACGAAAAGCGTGATGCCGAGCGCAAAGGCAACCAGCGTCTGCGGCGAGTTGAACTCAAGATCGCCGGTCAGCTGATTGACGATTTTCACCGTAATGGTGGTCATCGCTTCGAAGGGATTGATGTTGATACGCGCCGCAACGCCTGCCGCCAGAACCACAATCATGGTTTCGCCGATGGCGCGTGAGGCGGTCATCAAAAGCGCGCCGACAATGCCCGGCAGTGCCGCAGGCAGCACAACGCGCTTGACGGTTTCGGAGCGGGTTGCGCCAAGACCGAGCGAGCCGTCGCGCAGCGCGCGCGGGACAGCGGTGATAATGTCGTCGGAGAGCGACGACACGAAAGGAATGAGCATCACGCCCATGACGAGACCGGCGGTCAGAACGCTCTGCGCCATGATGAAACCCTGACCGCCCGCAATCGCGGCGGAAAGATCGCGCAGGAACGGGCCGACCGTCACAAGGGCAAAGAAGCCGTAGACGATGCTCGGAATACCGGCGAGCAACTCAAGCACCGGCTTGACCACGGTGCGCACGCGCGGCGAGGCATATTCGGCCATGTAGATGGCAGCGAACAGGCCGACCGGAACCGCGAACAGCATTGCGACCAGCGCGATATAGAGCGTACCGGCCAGCAACGGGATCAGACCGAACTGGCCCGTTTCCCCGCCGGAACCGGCAGCGGCAAAGCGCGGGTCCCAGACGGTGCCGAAGAAGAAATCCCAAGGGGAGACTGCCTGAAAGAAGCTAATCGTCTGGAACAGCATCGAGCAGATGATGCCGACAGTCGTTAAAATGGCGATACCGGACGCGGCGATCAGCCCCCATAGCACGATGCGCTCGACATTGTTGCGGGCGCGCATGCGGCGGTTGATGGTGGAGAGGCCGAAAATCAGACCGGCCACGGCAATGACCAGCGCCACGGCGGCGCCGATCGTGTGCGTGAGATCCGTCGCCTTCTTCAGATAAAGGGCGATGGGCACCATATAGTCCTGGCCCTCGGTGGCGAGAGCCACGCCCTTGTTGCCGAGAACCGTGCGCGCATCCTGGTAATTGGCGGGGAAGCTTTCCAGTTCCGCCGGTGTCAGGCGCTCAAGCCCATTGGCGAGGCCGCGCACCATACCGAGCTGAAGGCTGCGATTGGTGTAAGAACCGTCTTCAATGGCGTCGGGCAGGCGCGAGGAAGCGCTGTGATCGAGATAGACGGACGATCCGACAGCCCAGACGGCAAGAAACAGAACTGCAGGCAATGCAGAAACGAGGAAAACCCACCAGCCATGATAATGCGGGCGGGAATGCATTTTCTCGGCCGTCGAGCCTCGAGAGGCGACAGGCTGCGTTTTGTCCAGTGCAACCGCGCGCTGACGGCCGATAAAGAAGCCGACCAATCCGATTGCAATGACGCTGACGAGAACCAGAAAGAAGGACATTCAATTTCCCCGGTTGCCCTGAAAAATGCGAAACGACAAGACATGCCCCTATGGCCAGACTGTCGGTTCCGCGCGATTGCACCTGTCTTATTCAACTGGCGCGAAAGGAGAAGAACGCGGAGAGGTTTCATCCCCGCGTTCCACAGTTTTAGTCTTACTTTGCAGCCAGCGTCTTGCCTTCGGTGAAGGCGGCGCGCTGTGCTTCACGTTCGGCGTCGGGAGCCGGAACCAGACCATATTCAGCAAGCGGGCCGTCAGGACCGATCATCTGGTCGTTCAGGAAGAAATCAACATATTCCTTGAGGCCCGGCACGACGCCGAGGTGAGCCTTCTTCACGTAGAAGAAAAGCGGGCGCGAAACCGGATATTCACCCGAAGCAACCGTGGCAGCCGATGGCGTCACGTCATTGACGGTCGCAACCTTCAGCTTGTCGGCATTGTTTTCGAAGAAATAGAGGCCGAAAACGCCAACACCGGTCTTGTTGGAATCGATGCGCGCCAGCGTTTCCGCATAGTCGCCGTCGATATCGACAGCCTTGCCGTCCTTGCGCACTGCGATACAGGCCGAGGCGGCAGCCTTGTCGTCGAGACCGGTCTTCTTGATTTCGTCCAGAGCGCCCGAGTGCTTGCAGCCGTCAGCCAGAACCTTTTCTTCGAACACTTCGCGGGTGCCGTGCTTTTCGCCCGGGATATAGGCTGTGATGTTCCAATCCGGCAGGTTCGGGTTAACCTGGTTCCACTTGGTGTTCGGATTGTCGACCAGCTTGCCGTCAACGACGAGCTTGGCGGCCAGCGCCTTGTAGACGTCTTCGGGCTTCAGCTTCCAATCCGGACCCTTGGCGTCGGTTGCGAAGACGATGCCGTCATAACCAAAGCGCACTTCCTGAACGTCCTTGACGCCAGCATCGATGCACGACTTCAGTTCCGTATCCTTCATGGCGCGCGATGCATTGGCGATATCGATGGTGTTTTCACCGACGCCCTTGCAGAATTCCTTGATACCAGCGCCCGAACCGCCCGATTCAACAACCGGCGTCTTGAAGTTCGGGAAGGTTTCGCCGAAGGTTTCAGCGACGATCTTAGCATAAGGCAGAACGGTCGAGGAACCGGCAACCTGAATCTGATCGCGCGCCTGGGCGGCGGAAACCGACAGAACGGCGGCAATGGCCAGCGCCGCGGTCGAGGAAATCATCTTGTTCATGAGCAGCAGCTCCTGTTGTAAAAGCCTATGACGATTAGCGTCAGTAGCCGTCTACGCGCTGTATATTACATTCATATGACAGTAATGTTACAGGTTTGTAGCAATGCTTCGCGCCGCCAATTCCGTGGGGTTTTGATCGCATGGCAAGAGCGGACAGAACGGGTAAGGGATTCAAAGCCGTAGGCGCAATGGCCGGTCACGGCTATTCGCTGGGTCGCGAAAGCACATAGGCTGCGGAACCCAGCATGAAGATCGTCACCGCAATCGCCAGAAGCGGGCCCGGATGAGCGCCCCACCAGAAAAGCCCATAGCCGACAGTCATGCCCAGACAGGCATAAAGCTTCGCCTTCGGCGGGATGGCGCCCCGCTCGCGCCATTTGACGATCAGCGGGCCGAAGCGTGGATCGCGAAGAAGCCGCGCTTCAAGCCGGGGCGAAGATCGCGCAAAGAACCACGCCGCCAGAATGATGAAGATCGTCGTCGGCATGACCGGCAAAAACGCGCCAATGATGCCAAGCGCCAGCATGACAAATCCCAGCACCCCATAAAGCGCCCGCTTGCCGGCGGAGATGACCGGAAAGGCGTTGTTCGTGTTTGTGTCGGGGTGATCGTCCTGCATGGTTTCCGTGAGAATCGCACCTGCTTCGCTACAGGCTTATAGCAGGATTTCTTCCACAAATTGCACAGGCTGGGCAGTCAAAGAAACGTCATAAGTGCCGTTTTCCGGCCTGTGGATAAGAAAAAACCGCCCTGTAAAAAATGCCACACACACGGAAAAATTGTATTTTTGCCCGGAAAACGCCCCATTTCAACAACTTTTAGAAGGCGCTTTAAAACTTGGCCTGCAAATAAAAATTGCAGAGCGAGTGGCGCGTCCGCCAAGGACCGCAAGCAGCTTTTCTTGGATTCAACCGCTCAAAACAAGGCCGCACGAAGCCACGCGCCAGATTCCTAACGAATCGTAAACGCTTTTACAGCAATCCAACTGAATCCTTCCAAATATTCCTCAGTTTTGTTTCGAACTATAAGTAAACAACGCGCAGTATAGGATGATTTTCCGCTGCGGATATAGATTCAATTACCGCACAATGTTCTCATTCGAACCACGGCGTCGCCACATTTAGATTCCACTTCGCTCAGGTCTTTCTCAGCAAAACTGTCAAAGCGCCCCGTTAACAACTAGTGGAACTGGTATGAACTTCAAGACCCGTATGGCTATGCTCGGCTTTGCAGCAACCAG
>JAEXXS010000354.1 GCA_023451915.1 Pseudomonadota bacterium
CCTTGCCCTGATCGCCCGTCTCGGCTTCCTCGATATCGGCCAGCAGGAGATAGACGCTTTCGGTCGGACGCGCCCGCAGCACCTGATCGGCATTGTCACGGGCTGTCTTGAAATCTCCGGCTTCATAAGCCGCGCGCGCTAGCACAAGACTGCCTTCGGCTGTGTTGGAGCGCAGCGAAACCAGATGCCGCGCGCGCTTCAAACGGTCTTGCGCCGTATCGCCAGCCCGGGCATAGACATAAGCAGAAGCGATATCGGGATGCGGAAAACGCTTCCATGCCGCTTCCAGAATCCTGGAACCCTTGCGCACTTCGCCATCGGTAAACAGCGCCTTTGCAGCCACCACGGCGGCGGGCACCAGATCGGGCGCGAGCTTGTTTGCCTCCAGCGCCATGGTGCGCGCATGCGCATGATCCACATTCAGCGTCGCCATGGCCTTGGCCGTCAGCAGTGCTGCGCGTTCCTTCTTCACCGTATCCTTGCTGTGCGCCAGCGCCTGCTTGCGGGCCTCGACCAGCTTCAGCGCTCCGTCCCAATCGCCATCAGCGCAGAACTGGCCCATCACCGCAGATGACGCCCATTCCAGTTGCGGCGCCTGTTTGGCCGCTTCCGCAGCATAGTGGCGCGCGGCTTCAATCGCGCCGACGCGCTGCGCTTCAATATAAAGCCCGCGCAGGCCCAGAAGCTTGGTTTCCGGGTCTTCCAGCATCGCTTCGAAGCCCTTGCGGGCATCATCCGTGCGACCCTCAAGCATGGCCGTCTGCGCTTCCAGAAGTTTGATAAGCGGCTCCTGATCAGAATTCAGCAGCTTGCCCGCCTGCTTGGTCATGCGGCGCGCGGCCTCGGCATCGCCCGCACCGGCAGCGATCAGGCCAGTCGAAAGCGACTGATATCCACGGTCGCGTTTGCGGGCGCGAAAATGGCGGCGCAGCGTATAAGGCGACTGGATGATGCTTTTCACCAGCCACCACAAAAGCAGGATCGCCGCCACGATAGCCACGATACCGGCGACCGCCGTAATCAGCGGCACATTATAGTGGTTGCCCGCAAAAACGACATCCAGTTCACCGGGACGATCAGCCAGCCAGGCAAAGCCGAAACCAAGGGCCACAACGATCAGCAGATAGAATAAAACACGCAGCATTGGCCCGCCCCTCAGTTAGCCGCCGGTGCGGCGGCACCCGCGTCAGCCGCTGCCTTCGGCTTAAGGCTGTCGGCAACCAGACGCTGGATCAGCGCATCCGCATCGCGCCGCACTTTCATCTGGCTCGCAAATTCTCCCGAAACGGCCTTCGCATCGGCGGGTAGTTTCTCCCATTCAGCGATGGCGCGTTCCAGATCCCCGGCGTGAAGCGCTGCTTCCATGCGCGCGGTCGTCGGCCCGACGCCTTCGCCTTCCACATTGCCCGCGACAGGGCGAACGCTCACCAACCCTTTGGCGCTCGCGACCAACTGATCCCAAACACCGGCATCGGCGGGCAGCTTGTTTTCCGTGGCGACAATGCGATTGGCGACGGGGCCGAACCAGGCATTGAGGTCAGCCACGGTCGGTACACCCGTATTGGCAAAGGCCTTGAGGCCCTCGACCGCGCTATCCTGCGGCGCAAGCGAAGCATAAGTTTCGAGTTCGGACTTGAACGAACCACCCCGATCAATGGCCGTTTTCAGCGCATTGGCGGCGATCAGCGCGGTTGCATCCGGCTGGCGGGCAGCTTCCCCAACCTTTGCCTGCAAGGAGGTCAGCTTCGATTCCAGCGAAGAAATCGTGCCGCTATTGCCTGACACACCGGCGGCGGCCTGATCGGCCTGATTCTGGGCCGCGGACAATTTCGACTCCAGCGCGTCGAGACGCCCGGTCAGCGCTTCGATATCCCCCGAAGCAGCGCCTGCGCTCGCCTGCGGCAATGTTTCGACCTGCTGCTGCAATTGCGTGAGGGTACCCGCGACTGCTTCCGCCTTGACCTCTGCGGCCTGAACATTCTTCTGCAAATCGGCAAATTGCGTCCGGCTTGCCGCATCGAGCGGCGCAGGTGTGGGATTGGTGCGCAGTTCGGCGATCTGCTGCTCCATCTGCGCCAGTTGTTCGGCAGTCACGCGAGCGCCGGGCGACGGAATGACATTGCCCCATTGCAGCGCAAACATGCCGCCAAGCGCGATGACGCCACCGGCAATCCCCGCCAAAAGATGCGACGCACCGGCGCTTGATTTTGGGCTGGAATTGCCGACGGGCGGCACAGTCGAAGATGCGCCCGAGGTCGTGCGCGGCTTTTCCGTTTCCGGTTTTACGCCAGCGGTAAAAGGCGGTTTAGGGGAGCTTGCAGATGGCTGCGTGTCGGCTTTGGTTTCAGTAGGCTTGTGGGTCGTCGCCTCGGCAAAGTTTCCGACCGGCTCGGCGGGCGGTGTCACCCTTGCTCCCGTTTGCTCATCGACACGCTTTACATCAGACGGATCGAGATTGATCGTCACGGGATTGCGGGCCGGTTTGGAATGTCGCGGGGTGCCGGATTTCGCCATGGGTCCTCTCGTAATCGTCGATTGCCTGCCGGTCGTTCTGCCCGACTCTAACAGATAAAATCCTCTGTCGCAGGAAGGTTGCGTCTAAAAGAGTCAAAGTTTGGGAAACAGTCGGAAAAGTCCTGTCTCATCCGGATGTTCCGCCACCAGCGCATGTCTCTGCCAGGTCGATGGCAGTTTTTCGGCCACACGCGTCGATATGCACAAAAAACGGGTCTTATCGTTAAAAGGCGGGTCGATCCTGCCCATCGCCGCCACGAACGCTTCCGCCGCCACGCCGGAATAAAGCAACACCGCCGCAAGCGGTTGCACGCCCAACAGGCGCTGAAGTTCACTGGGGGAATAGTCGATGGTTTCGATATCATAGACATCGCACACGGTCATATCGAGACCAGCTGCAGCCACGCGCTCTTCAAAAATCGGCTGGCGAACACGCCCGGCCAGATACAAAACCCGCGCGCCTTGCGGCAAAGCCTTACGCATGGTTTCCGCAAGACGCACCGCATCGCCGCCGCCGTCCACCACCTCGGTGAAACCCGCCTCGCGCGCGGCCAGCGCCGTGCCCTCACCGACAGCGAAGAGCGGCGTGTCGCGTTGCGGCAAAGCGTGGCCCGCATGGCGAAACGCATTGGCGCTTGTGACCGTCAAGGCATCGAAATGGGCGTCAGGCAGGGAAAAGCTAAGCGGCACAGTGCGGCTGAGCGGCAAAAGCACCGGCTCGAAACCCGCATCCGAGAGCTTCGCGGCGGTCAGCGATGCTGCTGGCTCCGGCCTCGTCACCAGAACTCGCTTGCCTGCTATGGCTGCGCCCGGCCCGGTCAAGATCAATCCCAGTCGGTGAAGAAATGCGGACCGGCTGCAGCACGAACCTGCCTTGCGGCCTCGAGGCCCAGCGCCGCCGCTTCCGACGCCATACCGTCGAGCGTCACTTCATGCGCCTTTGTGCCATCCGGCGTCAGGATCATGCCATGGAAATGCACCTTGTCACCGTCCACAGTGGCAAGACCTGCAATCGGCGTGCGGCAGGAGCCGTCAAGCGCACCGAGAAAAGCGCGTTCGCAGGCAAGGGCAACCTGCGTGTCGCGATGCGCCAGCGGCGCCAGCAATGCGTCGATGCGGGCATCGCCGATACGGCTTTCAATGCCGATGGCGCCCTGTCCCGGCGCGGGCGGAAAGGTCAGCGGATCGGCCAGTTCGGTAATCGCGGCCTCAAGGCCCAGCCGCTTCAGGCCCGCACAGGCCAGAAAGGTTCCATCCACCTCGCCTGCTTCAAGTTTTCGCAAACGGGTATCGACATTGCCGCGATACATCACCACCTGAATATCCGGGCGCAAACGCCGGATCAGCGCCTGACGGCGCAGCGACGACGAGCCGACCACAGCGCCCTGCGGCAAATCCATGAACCGCTTGGCGGTGCGACCGATGAAGGCGTCACGCGGGTCTTCGCGTTCGAGAAAGACGGAAAGATGCAAGCCTTCAGGCAGAACAGTTGGCATATCCTTGGTCGAATGAACGGCGAGGTCAATGCGTCCGTCCTTCAGCGCCTGTTCGATTTCTTCGGTGAAAAGCCCCTTGCCGCCGACTTCCGACAGCGGACGGTCCTGAATGCGGTCGCCCGCCGTGGACATGGGCAGAATTTCAATCGCCTCTTCCGGCAGACCATGCGCCTCCATCAGGCGGCGACGCGTTTCGTAAGCCTGAGCTAGAGCCAGCTTGCTACCGCGTGTGCCAATCTTCAAGGATGGTGTTTGCATATTGCGTCGTCCATGGTACCGGGTTGCTTGACGTATCAGAATTATGAGACTGGCAGGGTCTAACCGCAAATGCGCATTCTTGGAATAGAAACCAGTTGCGACGAAACAGCCGCCGCTATCGTTGAACGCA
>JAEXXS010000368.1 GCA_023451915.1 Pseudomonadota bacterium
GGCTGGCAGCCCGAGCTCGACAATATCGTCATCACCAATGGCGCGCAGGCCGCGAGCATTGCCATCATCACGGCGTTCACCAATCCGGGCGACCGCATCCTGTTCGAAAATCTGACCTATGCGCAGATCAACCGTTCAGTGCGGCTTCTCGGACGTCGCACTATTCAGGCCGCGCATGATGAATATGGCCTCATCCCGGAGGAATTTGAGCGTGCCTGCCGCCAGCAGCACCCGACGCTGGCATTTCTCATGCCGACCCTGCACAATCCGACACTTGCGACCATGACGGCAGAGCGCCGCCGCGCCATCGCCGATATTGCGCGGCGTTATAATGTCTGGCTCATCGAGGACGACATTTACGGCAGCATGTGCGAAAGCGACATTCCGCTCCTGGCGAGCTTCGCGCCAGAGCGCACATTCGTCGTATCGAGCCTGTCCAAGGCGGTTGCCGCCGGTATACGCAGCGGCTGGGCCGCCTGCCCTCCGCATTGCGCACAACGGGTCAAGGTCACGCACAAGATGATGACGGGCGGCGTGGCTTTCCTTCTGGCAGAAACCGGCGCGCAGCTTGTGCTGTCCGGCGCTGCCGACGATATCCGCGAAAAAAGCCGTATCGAAACAAGAGCGCGTGAAGAAATTGCGCGCCGCGTCTTTTCCGGCTTCGATTTCGTGTCCCGCCCCAATATCCCGTTTCTCTGGATGGGACTGCCCGAGCCATGGCTCTCCGGCACATTCAAGGCTGCGGCCTATGAAAGTGGTATTCTGATTGACGATGAGGACGAATTCAAAGCCGGTCGCGTCGATCAGATTTATCATCGCGTGCGCATCGCCTTCTCGTCACCGATAGACAGGAGCATCGTCGAAGACAGCTTTCTGACATTGCGGCGTCTGCTTGAAAACGAACAGGCAGGCTATGAGGGCAGCGTGTAAACGCTGCGGCTTGCCGGTCTGATCGAGTCCTGATGCAATCAGATGCTGAATCAGGCCGGGAAAGCGGCATTTTCCTGTCGCGCTTCCAACAGAGTTAGGTTAAAGAGACCCCTTGAAACCTTAGGTGTCCGCCCTTCGCCAGAAGTTTCCGGGTGCCACAGCCTGCGACGGGGTCCCTCATCTCCATGACTATTTCCAATAAGCGCGATATCACGCCGGAACTTATCGAATCCCACGGCCTCAAGCCGGACGAATATCAGCGCATCCTCGAATTGATCGGCCGCGAGCCGAGCTTTACCGAACTCGGCATTTTCTCGGCCATGTGGAACGAGCATTGTTCCTACAAGTCTTCAAAGAAATGGCTGCGCACGCTGCCGACCACCGGTCCGCGCGTTATTCAGGGCCCCGGCGAAAATGCAGGCGTCGTGGACATTGGTGATGGCGATTGCGTGGTCTTCAAAATGGAAAGCCACAACCACCCATCCTATATCGAGCCCTATCAGGGCGCTGCGACCGGCGTCGGCGGCATTCTGCGCGACGTGTTCACCATGGGCGCGCGTCCCGTTGCGGCCATGAATGCACTGCGTTTTGGTGAGCCTGACCATCCGAAGACCCGTCACCTCGTGTCCGGCGTCGTGTCCGGCGTGGGCGGTTATGGCAACGCCTTCGGCGTGCCGACCGTTGGCGGCGAAGTGAACTTCGACAAGCGCTATAACGGCAATATCCTCGTCAATGCATTTGCTGCCGGTCTTGCCAAGCATGACGGCATCTTCCTCTCTGAAGCCAAGGGCGTCGGCCTGCCGGTCGTCTATCTCGGTGCCAAGACGGGCCGTGATGGCGTCGGCGGCGCGACCATGGCTTCGGCTGAATTCGACGAATCGATTGAAGAAAAGCGCCCCACCGTTCAGGTTGGCGATCCGTTCACCGAAAAATGCCTGCTCGAAGCCTGCCTGGAGCTGATGGCATCGGGCGCGGTTATCGCCATTCAGGATATGGGTGCGGCTGGCCTCACCTGCTCGGCTGTCGAAATGGGCGCGAAGGGCGACCTCGGTATCGAACTCATTCTCGATCATGTTCCCGTTCGCGAAGAGAACATGACTGCCTATGAAATGATGCTTTCGGAAAGCCAGGAGCGCATGCTCATGGTTCTGAAGCCGGAAAAGGAAGCAGAAGCCCAGGCGATCTTCCGCAAATGGGGTCTCGACTTCGCCATTGTCGGCAAGACGACTGACGATCTGCGTTTCCGCGTCATTCATCAAGGCGAAGAAGTCGCCAATCTGCCGATCAAGGATTTGGGCGATCAGGCGCCGGAATATGACCGTCCGTGGATGGAGCCGGGCAAGCATGCACCGCTTGCCGCAAACAATGTTCCGCAGGCGGAAGATTATTCGGCGGCACTCCTCAAGCTCATCGGCTCGCCTGATCTTTCGTCGCGCCGCTGGGTCTATGAGCAATATGACACGCTCATTCAGGGCAATTCGCTGCAGGTTCCAGGCGGCGACGCTGGCGTAATCCGCGTTGAAGACCATGATACCAAGGCGCTCGCCTTCTCGTCGGACGTGACGCCGCGCTATTGCGAAGCCGATCCGTTCGAAGGCGGCAAGCAGGCGGTTGCCGAATGCTGGCGCAACATCACGGCGACCGGCGCAGAGCCGCTGGCTTCGACTGACAATCTGAACTTCGGCAATCCTGAAAAGCCGGAAATCATGGGCCAGCTCGTCAAGGCCATCGAAGGCATTGGCGAAGCCTGCCGTGCACTCGATTTCCCGATCGTTTCCGGCAATGTCTCGCTTTATAACGAGACCAACGGTCAGGCCATTCTGCCCACGCCAACCATTGCCGGTGTCGGCCTTATTCCGGATTGGTCGCAGACGGCCAAGATCGGCGGCATGCAGGACGGCGACACGCTGGTTCTGCTCGGCGGCGACGGTACGCATCTCGGCCAGTCGGTCTATCTGCGCGATCTGTTCGATCGTGCGGATGGCCCTCCTCCGACCGTCAATCTCTCCATGGAAAAGCGCAATGGCGAGTTCGTCCGTTCGGCAATCCGTAACGGTCAGGTCACGGCCTGCCACGATCTTTCCGATGGCGGTCTGGCAATTGCTGTCGCTGAAATGGTGATCAAGTCTGGCAAGGGCGCGACGCTCAATGCTGGCGACGGCCTGCCGCACGCTGTTCTCTTCGGTGAAGATCAGGCGCGCTATGTGATTGCTGCAACGCCGGAAATGGCCAAGCTGATCGCGCTCAATGCCGAGGGCGCAGGCGTTCCATTCCGCATTCTGGGCCAAGTCGGCGGCGACCGTCTGACCTTTGGCGATAATGTTGATGTCAGCGTCGCAGAACTGACGCAGGCTTTCGAAGGCTGGTTCCCGGGCTTCATGAGCGGCGAGCCGGTTAGCGATAACTGATAACACGATTTAAACGCCCGGATGAATATCTCGTCCGGGCGTTTTGCTTGTATGGATCGCCTCTGTGGCATTTAAACATTAGACAGATACTCATTGACGTTCCACGATGGTGCGGTACGATTCGATGAATAACAACGATAAGAAGCTGGAAACGGCGGGAGTTTTTGCATGGCTATGGACGCTCATGAGATCGAAAAACTGATACGCGAAGGGATTCCCGGCGCAAAGGTGACGATCCGCGACCTTGCCGGTGACGGGGATCATTATGCAGCCGAAGTGGTCGCGGAGAGCTTCCGCGGCAAGTCGCGCGTGCAGCAGCACCAGATGGTCTATGACGCGCTGAAGGGCAATATGGGCGGCGTGCTCCATGCGCTGGCTTTGCAGACCAGCGTGCCGGAGTGACCCAAAGCGCTTATTGAGCGGGCAGCATTTGCTGCGGCAAGATGTTGCCCCCTTAAATTCGGCACTTCGCGCGTATTTGACTTGCTTTCGCCCAAACGGGGTGGTTACGAGCTTGGAAATGATTATATTGGGTGAGACCTCCCAATTGTGCCGGTAATCGACCCGGCGAGTTTGTTTGAAGCGTGATGCGGCCCATATGTTCCAACGACATTGGGCACACGCTCTGAAAGGAAACGAGATGACCGGCATTAACGATTTCATCGACAATGAAGTGAAGACCAACGACGTCGTGCTTTTCATGAAGGGCACGCCCGGCTTTCCGCAGTGCGGCTTTTCCGGTCAGGTCGTTCAGATTCTCGACTATCTTGGCGTCGACTACAAAGGCGTGAACGTGCTCGCCTCGGACGAGATTCGTCAAGGCATCAAGGAATATTCCAGCTGGCCGACCATCCCACAGCTTTACGTGAAGGGTGAATTCATTGGCGGCTGCGATATCGTGCGCGAAATGTTCCAGTCCAACGAATTACAAGCACTTTTTACCGATAAAGGTATTGCCACCAAGGCTGCTTGAGGATTAATAGCCCGTTATACGGCTTTAGTCTTAGCTTTTTACAAGAGGCGCCGTTTATCGGCGCCTTTTCGTTTTTATTCGACGGCAGCTTCTGCCGGTGCCCCATTTTCGAGATTTCGACGTTCGTACCGCCCTTTTCAGAGGCGGCGCGTCATTATGCCAAGGAATGCCAGTCATGCCGATCGACATAAAGAACGCCTCGCCGGATCAAAAGACCTCCATCCACGGGCGCGGCGAATTCATTGCCTTGATCGCGGCCATCATGGCCATCAATGCGCTGGCGGTTGATATCATGCTGCCCGGCCTGCCGCAGATTGGCGCGAGCCTCGGCGTGCAGTCGGAAAACCACGTGCAATTCGTGATTACCGCCTATCTGCTGGGCTTCGGTGTCTCGCAGCTGTTCTATGGACCGCTCAGCGACCGTTTCGGTCGCCGTCTGCCGCTGTTCGGCGGGCTGGCGATCTACATCCTCGCAGCACTCGGCGCTGCCATGGTGACGGACTTCACCACGCTCATCATCCTGCGTGTGCTTCAGGGACTGGGCGCTGCGGGCACCCGCGTCATTGCGGTTTCAGTGGTTCGCGACCGCTTTGCAGGCCGCCAGATGGCGGAAGTCATGTCGCTGGTGATGATGATCTTCATGATCCTGCCAGTCGTAGCTCCTGCCACCGGACAGTTGATCATGCTGTTTGGCGAATGGCACCTGAT
>JAEXXS010000380.1 GCA_023451915.1 Pseudomonadota bacterium
TCAGCCTGCCGCAGAGTTCCGATCTCGAACCGGTGCGGCGCGTTGTCTCCCGCCATCTTGGCCTGCTGCGTGATGAAGAAGGTTTGCGCTCTGCAATCACCACCCTTCTCCCCCTCGCGGAGACCGACGATGCCGCAGCCGTGGCGCTGGTCGCAGCGGTTGCGGCATTTGAACGGCGCGAGTCGCGCGGCAGCCATGCCCGCACCGACTATCCCGCCAAAAGTGCTGATCCAGTCCGCAGCTTTTTCACCTTTCCAGCAGCATTCGCACTGGCCCGCGAAATCGCCGCGCCCCACCTCGTTTCAAGGATTGCATGATGAACCTGCCGCGCTTGTCTCCGCTTATCGTCGAACCGCTGGTGCGCGCCACACTTCTGGAAGATCTGGGGCTTGCTGGCGATATTACCAGCAATGCGGTGGTGCCGGAGGATCATCGCTCGGCCATGCTGTTCAGCCTGCGCGAGCCGGGCGTCATCGCCGGGCTGGATGTGGCCGAAATGGCGTTTCGTCTGGTCGATGCCGATGTCACATTCGAACGTCTGGCGCGGGACGGTCAGTCTCTTGAAAAAGGGGCGGATGTTGCCCGCGTTTCCGGCTCGTCCCGGTCCATTCTAGCGGGCGAGCGGACAGCGCTCAATTTTCTCGGTCATCTCTCCGGCATTGCCACGGCCACGGCCAATCTGGTCAAGGCGGTTCAAGGCACCAAGGCTTCCATCGTCTGCACGCGCAAGACAACGCCGGGGCTGCGCGCCTTGCAGAAATATGCGGTGAGGGCAGGCGGCGGCATGAACCACCGTTTCGCGCTCTATGACGCGGTGCTGATCAAGGATAATCACATCGCGGTCGCCGGTGGCGTGCGTGAGGCCATCGAACGCGCCAAGGCCGGGGCCGGTCACATGGTCAAGATCGAGGTTGAAGTTGATACGCTGCAACAGCTCGATGAGGCGATGGCTGTCGGCGTGGATGCGGTGCTGCTCGACAATATGTCGCCTGCGCAACTGCGTGAGGCGGTGGCGGTGATAAACGGGCGCGCCATTTCGGAAGCTTCCGGCGGCATCACGCCGGAAACGGTGGCGGCGGTCGCCGCCAGCGGGGTTGATCTGATTTCGGTCGGCTGGACCACGCATAGCGCGCCGAACCTCGATATCGGGCTCGATTTCGAAGAGTTGAAATGAAAAAAGGGAGGCGATTGCCTCCCTTTTTATTTGCAGAACTGCGAAACTTATTTTTCGACAAAAGCCTTTTCGATCACGAAATGACCGGCTTCGCTCTGGCTGCCTTCCTTGAAACCGCGCTCTTCCAGAAGCTGCTTGGTTTCAGCCAGCATTTCCGGGCTGCCGCACAGCATCACGCGATCGTCTTCCAGATTGAGTTCCGGCATGTCGATATCGGTGAAAATCTGGCCGGAGCGAATGAGATCGGTCAGGCGTCCGCGGTTCTTGTAAGGCTCGCGGGTGACGGTCGGGTAATAGATGAGCTGCTTTGCGGCCATCTCGCCGAGGAATTCGTCCTGCGGCAATTCGTTGGAAATGAAGTCCGTATAGGCCAGTTCCGCCACCTGACGCACGCCATGCACGAGAATGATCTTCTCATAGCGCTCATAGGCTTCCAGATCGCGAATGATCGACAGGAACGGCGCAAGGCCGGTGCCGGTCGAGAGCAGCCACAGATTCTTGCCGGGCTTCAGATTGTCATAGAGCAGTGTGCCGACCGGCTTCTTGGACAGGATGATCTGGTCGCCAACTTTCAGATGCTGGAGCTTGGAGGTCAGCGGACCGTTCGGCACCTTGATCGAGAAGAATTCCAGCCCGTCTTCATAAAGGCTTGAGGCAATCGAATAGGCGCGGGTGAGCGGCTTGCCGTTCACTTCGAGGCCCATCATGATGAACTGGCCGCTCTGGAAGCGGAAGCCCGGATCACGCGTCGTGCGGAAGGAAAACAGCGTGTCGGTCCAGTGATGGATATCGGTGACGGTTTCCTGATTAAAGTTGCTGCTCATCTTCGGAACTGTCTCTGTTGTTCTCCGGCGCCACGCTTGGGAGGACGACGCCTTAATGGATTGGGTCGGTTGGTTGGTCTTGTCGGTCATTGCTGCGGCCCGCCCGCATCGATGCAACTCCGTGGAGTTTGCATCCCGAGCATGCAGGCCGCTTTGATGCCGCTTTTTGATTCAGGCTCTAAGCGCGTCAGGCTGCCTTCAGGGTGGCTTCCGCGAATTCGTAGTTGGCCAGCTTGTCGAGGAAGTTCGTTACATAGTCAGGCCGACGATTACGGAAATCGAGATAATAGCTATGCTCCCAGACATCAAGCCCTAATAGCGCCTTGCCTTCGCCGGTCGCCAGAGGATTGGAGCCATTTGGCGTCTTGGTGACCTTCAGCTTGCCGTCATTGGCCAGAACCAGCCACGCCCAGCCCGAGCCGAACTGGCCCACAGCCGCCGTCTTGAAAGCTTCCTTGAACTGATCGACGCCGCCGAAGTCCTCAACGATCTTCTTTTCCAGCGCGCCGGGAAGGCGTCCGCCATTTGCCGACAGGTTCTGCCAGAACAGATTGTGGTTCCAATGCTGGCCGGCATTGTTGAACACCGGAGCGAGATCGGTCTTGTCTTTCGCAAACAGCACGATTTCCTCAAGCGACTTGCCCTTGAGCGCATCGTTCTTTTCCACGAAGCCATTGAGCGCCGTTACATAAGCCTGATGGTGCTTGCCATGGTGCAGCTCAAGCGTTTCGGTGCCCATGCCGACGCCTTCAAGAGCGTTGGTCGCATAGGGAAGCGGAGGCAGGGTGAAGCTCATTTTAGACTCCTTCATATAGAACGATCTTGATAATTTCGGACGGTTCGCTTAATTTAACAAGATAATGCTTCTTTAAATCGAAAACAGGCAATATGTCAAGGAATGACTTTCTAAATACGGA
>JAEXXS010000386.1 GCA_023451915.1 Pseudomonadota bacterium
GATCGCGCTCAAACGGATATTGCGGGTCGTTATCGAAAATGGCCGATGCACGCCGGATGGCCTGCGGGCCGAAACGCGCGCCGGGCCGGTTGGACACAGCTGCATCGAACGGAATGCCCCAGACAACGGCTTCCGCGCCTTTGAGCGACTTGGTGTAGACACGCCGCATGAATGACAGCACGCCCGCATGGGTCGGATCGGTCGCAGCGCTCGTCAGGCTGCGTGCGGTAAATGCGTGATCAATGGTCTTCGATGCCATGGCCGTTTTCCGATGAAGCTCAGACTTCTATAACCGGTCAATTGAGAAATTGGGAAGAGGTTTTAATCCCGGTCGAAGCCGTAGGCGCGTTCGATACGACCAATGCGGACGCGATAGGTTTCATACCATTGCTGACGACCGAGCTTTTGCGCCACGAGATGGTCCACGTCGCGCTTCCAGGCACGAATGCTGTCTTCATCTGCCCAGAATGAATTTGTAATGCCGAAGCCTTCCGCATCGCGGGCGCTTTCGACGCCGAGATATCCGGGTTGTTGTGCGGCGAGTTCGGCCATACGCACCGCCATATCCCCATAGCCATCGTCGTCGCCAATGCGCTGCGAGGCAAAGGTCACGATGTAATAGGGCGGCTGCGGTGTGACGGCAAAGCGGCTGGACGACATTATGCTGGCTCCCTGCTGGCTGATTCCAAAAATCCATAGCAAAAAGCAGGCCCGAAGGCCCGCTTTCCCTTTGTTTGCAGCGATAATAGCTTGTTCCGGGCCGTCAGAAATTGAACGAGAGGTTCACTTTGATCGCGTGATCCTGCGCCTTGTTTGCGAATTGTCCGCGGTAATGCGCACCCAGAGACATGTTGCGCGCCAGATTGAAGTCCAACCCGGCCTGTGCATAGAACATGTTTTTGTCGAGCGGCAATCCGGCAATCATGAACCCAGCCTCATTGCCGAAACTCAGCAATGTTTCGGGCTGGCTTGAGCTATTATGCTGCCAGCCGAGCGCCAGTTTGGTGTTGAGGCTGGTGGTTTCAGAGAGCGCATAGTTGTTCGAGAGACGGATGCCCAGATAGTTGCTCAGCAGATCGCTGTTTGCACCAGAGCCGGAGAGGGCGGTTACAGCCGCATTTTCCGTGAAGCTGTTGGTTTTTGCATGGGCATAGGAAATACCCGCAAAAGGCTCCAGCAGCGCCAGGCTGGTATTGATATTGTAGCCCAGTTCCGCAAATCCTTGGAAGCTGTTGCCTTTGTAGCTGGTGCGATTATCGTTCGAGACTTCTTTGAAGCGGATCGTCCGTTTGGTGTCGATATCGTGCAGATTGGCATTGCCGCCGAAGGTCAGGTGGAAGTTCTTCCATGCATAGCCGCCATAAGCTCCGATCTGATAGCTATCGACCTTCGCAGACGACAGGCCGCTATTGAGCGACGATTGCAGATACCCGGTGAAGAGACCCAGCTGCCAATGATCGGACGTCTGGCCGTCAATACCGGTGATGAAGCCCGTGGCGCTGCGGCTGATATCTTGCGCTTCGCCGTCGCTCTGGAAACGGGCCCTCGAATTATAGGCCTGCCCCCATACGCCGTTTTGAAGGGGAGCTGTGAGCGCATTCGCCGAATGAGTGAAGCGGCTATCCGACAAGTTGTTCATACGCTGTGTCACGGCTTCGCGTGACAGCTGGTTGTCGTAAAGAAGCGAGGTCAGTGTGGAGGCGTAAATATCGCCGGAGAGTTCGTTATAAGCTTCCGTCAGATCCTCTTCCATCTTCGAAACGAGTACATTTTTGTAAAGCTTGTGGTCTGGGCTAAGCCGCTGCACGGCGCGAGCAACTCTGACTTGCTGATTGGTCGCCGCATAGTTGGCAAACGACTCGCCCGATGTTGCAAAGGTAACTTCGACTTCATTGGGCCTGTATTGAAGATTTTCCGTAATGAAGTGATATGTGGGCAGAACTTTGCTGAAGCGGCCATTCACCCCGTTGCTGGCCTTCAGGAACACACTGCTTTTACCCAGACGTGCCGATATCTCATCGACGGTCAGTTTTGGATCTCCGCCAAACTTAACACCACCTGCAAGCGTGGCCCGATTGGTGGCATAAAGTGCCGAAGTGCTGCCGTTGGCGTCGACCTTGATATCGAGAACACTGCCAGCTTTCAGATCGATATCGCCCTTGACGTTCAACGGCTTCATGCCGGGCGAACGGTAATCACCGGGTGAAACGCGTCCGCCATCGCCCGCCATTACACTGCCGGTGAACCCGGTGCCGCTCAATGTACCGCCAGAATGGACGAGAACCGGAGAGGCGATCGAGCCGTTGACCATTAATTCGCCGGCATAAATGTCGGTTCCGCCTTTGTATGTATTGAAACCGCGAAGGACCGTAGTGCCATGTCCGACCTGTTGTACACGGCCATCTCCGGTAATCTCGCCATCGAAATTGAAAAAATTGCTTCGGTTGAAAGACAGAAAGGCGTCCTTCTGTTTCAAGTCCACATTGCCAATGATGGAGCCGGTTTCGCCGCCATTACCAAGCTCCAGTCCGCCTTCGAGGACGAAGCTGTTGCCGGTATATTTGTTTTCACCCGTGAGCGTCAGCTTCCCGGACTGCATCTTGTATAGCGCTCTCTCTCCATCCAGATAGCCTGCTACTATCTTATCGGATGTCGGGAAGAAAATATTACGCTCGGTTTTGAACAGTCCATCGGGAGATCGAACGTAGAAACCAGCCAGATCCGGGTTTGCCCAATATTCCCGCATATAATTGGCAATGTAATTGTGTGTCCGCGTCGTCGGATGAATATCATCCCAGAAGACATATTCGTTTTGTCTCGCAGAACCCCGCGGCTGATACAGGCATGTGGGCGTAGTCACGCAATTGCCAGTCGCATGGGAGAAGCCGAAAACGCCAGGATATTTCACAACCATATCGAAAATGTCGGACATTTCGGGAGCATAAACCACGGCATCGGGATGCTTTTCCCTGAAGGCGGCTATACTGTTGGCGATCGCGCGGTTGAAATCATCGGTTGCAGTTCGGGCGGGGCCTCTTGGTGCGTTTGCGTAGCGGGGAACTTTCGAAAAATCCGGCAAGTCAGGCACAACAAACCGCCGCGCGCCAGCCTGATAGAGCCGCTCCAAGGCATCGGATAATTGATTACCGCTGAACCCTGCCTTATCCCGGATCGAATACCCCTTGTCGAGCGCATCCATGGCGTCATTGCCGCCCGCCCATAACGAGACGATGCTTTGGGGGGAAATCTTATTTCCTCCGTTGATGAACTCGTTCACTTCGTCGGCAATGGATGGAAGAATATACGCAGTTGGAAATTCGGCCTTTTGATATTTCGTGCCGCCAATGGCGTAGTTCACATTGATATGGCGGTTCACGGTGTTGTCGCCGAAATCACCATTTCGTCGCCGACCAAAAGGAGGAAAATCCCACTTGAACCCGAATATCGTACCGCGTTTCTGGTTTCGGAAGAGATATTCATTCCAGACGCGACCATTGCTGAAGCGTCCGTCGCTCGTGATGTGCCCTTCCAGCTCTGTGACTTCGTCACTATAGGTGCCGTTATCACTCAGGCTGTCGCCGAAGATGATGGCCCTGTTGAAGTAAGCCCTCTCGTTGTTATCGGTTATGCTTCGTGAGTAAGCCGCCGATGACAGTAAAAATTGAGACAAAGCGAATGCGGTCAATAGAATATTGACTTGCCTGTTAGAGATAATTGTCAAATTGGGTATCCGAATAAAAAGATTGAAACTTAAAGCATTATGAAAAATTTAAATTTATAAAAGGATTCTGTAATTTAGCCTCCATTGAATAGGGGGCGGAGGATGGTAGAAAGCAAAAAAGCGAGCCTTGCGGCTCGCTTTTTTTGCATATCCAGATGCCAGAAATATTACGATCTGGAAATTTAGACCCAAGCGCCGGAGCGCTTGGGAAATTGCTTTGAAGCGGATTAGGGTTTGGAAAGCTGGTCCCAAGCGCCTTAGCGCTTGGAGAACTGCCCTTAAGCGCCTTAGCGCTCGGAGAACTGGCCCTAAGCGCGTTAGCGCTTGGAGAACTGGAAAGAACGGCGAGCCTTGGCCTTACCGTACTTCTTACGTTCGACGACGCGGCTATCGCGGGTCAGGAAGCCGCCCTTCTTGAGAACCGTGCGCAGGCCTGGTTCGTAGTAGGTGAGGGCCTTCGAGATACCGTGACGAACGGCGCCAGCCTGACCGGACAGGCCGCCACCGGCAACGGTAGCAACGATGTCGAACTGGCCAGCACGGTTGGAAGCGATGATCGGCTGCTGAAGGATCATCTGCAGGACCGGACGTGCGAAGTACTTTTCGAATTCCTTGTCGTTGACGGTGATCTTGCCGGAACCCGGCTTGACCCAAACGCGTGCAACGGCGTCCTTACGCTTGCCGGTGGCATAAG
>JAEXXS010000398.1 GCA_023451915.1 Pseudomonadota bacterium
TCAGCCGAGAGGAAGCGTTCTGCTTCCTGCAGGTTCAGCGTGAAGATCGAGGACGACAGGCCTGCGCCGACTTCGTTATGGCGCGCCAGAACGTCGTCGAAGTCGGAATACTTCATCACATAAAGGATCGGTGCGAAGGTTTCTTCGAGAACCGGGCCTTCCTGTTTTGGCATTTCGACGATGGCAGGACGCACATAATAAGCGTTTTCATGGCCGGTATCGACGCGCTCGCCACCCTGAACCTTACCGCCGTGAGCGGAAGCTTCCTTGAGGGCCTTCTGCATGTTGTCGAAGGCAACCTTGTCGATCAGCGGGCCGACCAGAGCAGTGGTTTCAAGCGGCGAACCGACGGAAACGCTGGCATAGGCCTTCTGCAGGCGCGGGACGAGAGCGTCATAGACGCTTTCATGGACGAACAGGCGACGCAGCGTCGTGCAGCGCTGGCCAGCGGTGCCCATGGCGCCGAAAGCAATTGCGCGCAGCGCCATGTCGAGATCGGCTGACGGGCAGACGATACCGGCATTGTTGCCGCCGAGTTCGAGGATCGCGCGGGCAAAACGCTTGGCAAGGCGCGGACCAACTTCGCGGCCCATGCGGGTCGAGCCGGTGGCCGAGAGAACCGGAACCTTCGGGCTGTCCACGAGGACTTCGCCGATTTCGCGGTCGCCGAGCAGGACCTGCGAGAGGCCTTCCGGCGCATCGCCGAAACGCTTCAGAGCGCGCTGGAAGATCGCGTCACAGGCGAGAGCGGTGAGGAGGGTCTTTTCAGACGGCTTCCAGACAACCGAGTTGCCGCAAACGATGGCGAGAGCTGCGTTCCACGACCAGACGGCCACAGGGAAGTTGAAGGCGGAGATGACGCCGACAACGCCGAGCGGATGCCAGGTTTCCATCATGCGATGGCCAGCGCGTTCGGTTGCGATGGTGAGGCCGTAGAGCTGGCGCGACAGACCGACTGCGAAATCGCAGATGTCGATCATTTCCTGCACTTCGCCGAGGCCTTCCGAGGTGATCTTGCCAGCTTCGATCGAAACGAGGCGGCCCAGATCTTCCTTGGAAGCGCGCAGTTCTTCGCCCAGAAGGCGGATCAGTTCGCCGCGCTTCGGTGCCGGAACATTGCGCCAGACGCGAAAGGCTTCATCGGCCTTGTCGATGATCTTGGCTGCGTCGTCCTTGCTGTGGGTCTTGACCGAAGCAATCTGCTCGCCGGTGACCGGGCTGAAACCGGCAAGGCTGCCTGCGGTGTAAACGGCAGCGTCAACACCGAGCTTGGCGAGAAGCTCTGCGGCTTCCTTCTTCACGTCGACTTTTCTGACAGCGGTGTTCATAGCTTTCCTCTCTCTGTCTTAACTTTACTCTGCCGCTTCAAGGCCGCCGAGGCGGGCCTGCACGGCTTCGATGGATTCGCGTTCGATACGGGCATAATGCTCGAATTCGTTGAGAACCTTGGCGCCAAGGTCTTCTTCAAAGCGCTTCTGGTTCGGGCTTTCCACGAATTCCTGCGTTTCGTCATCACCCAGATTGGACTGGAATATACCGGCAGCACTCACCGGCAGGAAGTCTTCATAGGTCAGCGGGTCGAACTGCACCGCGCCAGCGGCCACGAGAAGCTCGATATCGGTACCCGGCTTGAAACTTGCAAGCTTTGCGGCATCCTTGACCGAATAGGCGAAGTAGCCAAGGCCCGCTTCACGTATGCCAGCCCACGTGTCCGGGAAAGCCGCGAACGTGTCGCTCAGCGCCTTGACGTAGGCGCTTGCATTGGAGCCATCCGGGGCCGGACGCGCAATCGCGCGGGTGTCGTTGAGAAGCTTGTCGTAAAGACCGCGACCCTTTGGCGTCAGGGCAATGCCGCGCTGTTCGATTTCACCGAAACGGGCGGTGTGCGAGCCGGGGGTCCACTGACCATCGCTGCCGATGAAGGACACTTCTTCTTCCAGCGCCTTGAATGAGGTCTGGCGCAGAAGGATCGGGCAGTTGCGGGTCGGTGGCCCTTCGACGACAGCCTTCGGATTGATGCCGCGTTCCGGCATCTGGTCCTGCACGGCATCGATGTCGAGCGTGCGCGGCGTCAGATGGTTGATGTGCGGACCCTTGAACGAAACAACGTCGGCGATCAGGCGATGCGCGTCATGCAGGCGATGGTAGAGCTCGGCGGAAACATTGGCGTGATCATGCCAGCGGAAGGTCTCCAGCACTTCGGCCACGAAAGCCTTGGCGTCGGCGTCATTGAGGCCGCCTTCGGCTTCTGCCTTCTCGACGAGCGCTACAGCGCCTGCGGTGAAGATGTTGCGCTTGGCGAGAACTTCTTCCGATTCTGCACGCAGCTTCTCGTCGGCAATGAGGTCGAGACGCAAAAGCGAAGTGAAGACGCGGAACGGATTGTGCTTCAGCGCGGCATCGTCAATCGGACGGAAAGCGGTGGAATGCACGGGAACGCCAGCCGCACTCAGGTCGTAATAGCCGACCGGGAACATGCCCATAACCGCGAAGACGCGGCGCATCATGGAAAGTTCAGCGGCGGTGCCGAGGCGGATAGCGCCATGACGCTCTTCGGAAATGCGCTCCAGTGAGTCTGTTTCCGTCAGGCGTTCGTGCAGATGGCTGTCGTCGGCCAGAACCTTGGCGTTCACATCTGCGACGAGTTCCATCAAGGTGCCGTAGGCAGGCACTTCTTCTCTGTACATGCCGGACATCGCAGCCGAAAAGGCGGAGCGAATGGCGTCTGGCGATACGAATTTCTGCGCGTTCATGGCGTATGCTTCCGTGGAACTAGAGCACATCCCGAAAAGTGTGAAACGGTTTTCGGACCAGATGTGCTCAAAAAACTGTTAGAGCGGTTTCAGTGATTTACCCTTAATTGGAACCGCTCGAGGATCGTCTTTGTAGGGGTCATATTCTGCAATGTGAAAACATGACGGGATTATGATGAAAATGTATCATATCAGCCGCTTTCCGGTTATGATTGCGCCGAAAGCAACTATGTTAATGCGAGATTGGAATGAAGCTAAGCAGGAGACTGATTCCGGACATCG
>JAEXXS010000469.1 GCA_023451915.1 Pseudomonadota bacterium
ATCAGGAGGAATAGATGTCCAAACGCTCACCCGGCATAGAAACACTGGCCGTTCACGCAGGCGCAAAGCCGGATCCAACGACCGGCGCACGTGCAACGCCGATCTATCAGACGACCTCTTTCGTGTTTGAAGACGCGGATCACGCTGCTGCGCTGTTCGGGCTACAGGCATTTGGCAATATCTATACGCGCATTACCAATCCGACGACGGCAGTACTTGAAGAGCGCATTGCAGCGCTGGAAGGCGGCACTGCGGCGGTGGCCACGGCATCCGGGCATGCGGCGCAGTTGCTGATTTTCCATACGCTTTTACAGCCGGGCGATAATTTCGTCGCTGCACGTCAGCTTTACGGCGGCTCGATCAACCAGTTCGGTCAGTCGTTCAAGTCTTTTGGCTGGCAGGTGCGCTGGGCCGATGCCACCAACCCGACCGATTTCGCGAAGCAGATCGACGACAAGACGCGCGCGATCTTCATTGAAAGCTTCGCCAATCCGGGCGGCATTGTCGTGGATATCGAAGCGATTGCCGAAATCGCCCATAAGCATGGCCTGCCTCTGATCGTCGATAATACGTTGGCGTCGCCCTATCTCGTGCGCCCGATTGAGCATGGTGCGGATATCGGGGTGCATTCGCTGACCAAGTTCATCGGCGGCCATGGCAATTCCATGGGCGGTATTCTCATCGACGGCGGAACCTTCGATTGGGCGAAATCGGGCAATTATCCGCTTTTGACCGAACCGCGCCCGGACTATGCCGGTCTGGAACTGCACAAGACCTTCGGCAATATTTCCTTTGCCATCGCGGCCCGCGTGCTGGGGCTTCGCGATTTCGGTCCGGCGATTTCTCCGTTCAACGCCTTCCAGATTCTGACCGGTGTGGAAACCTTGCCGCTGCGCATGCAGCGCCATAGTGACAATGCCCAGAAGGTTGCAACCCGGCTGCATGGCCATGAGAAAGTGTCCTGGGTGAATTATGCCGGGCTGCCGCATGATAAATATCACGCGCTGCAGCAGAAATATTCACCGAAGGGCGCGGGCTCTGTCTTCACCTTCGGCCTCAAGGGTGGTTACGACGCGGGCGTGAAATTCGTGGACAGCCTCGACCTGTTCTCGCTGCTCGCCAATATCGGCGACACGCGTTCGCTCGTTATTCATCCGGCTTCGACAACGCATCGCCAGCTAAGCGATGAGCAGAAGGTGGCGGCAGGCGCGGGGCCAGACGTTGTGCGTCTGTCTATCGGCATTGAGGATGCCGACGATATCATCGCCGATATCGAACAGGCTCTGGCCAAGGTCTGATTGGATGAGCCGGTTTCTCGACTTCGACTTGACCGGCATGAAACCGGAAGAAGGCGCACCCTTGCCGGAGCGCGTTCTTTCGGGTTCCCCCAAATTCCGCACCTGGAATTTGGAAGAAAATGCCGACGGCACGCTTTTTGCCGGCATTTGGGAAAGTACGCCCGGCAAATGGCGGATCGAGTATGACGAATGGGAATTCTGTCACATCCTTTCCGGGCGCTCGATTGTGAGCGAGGAGGGCGGATCGAGCCGGGAAGTCAAGGCGGGCGACAGCTTTGTTATCCGGCCCGGTTTCAAAGGCAGTTGGGACGTGCTGGAAACCACCCGCAAGGAATATGTGATCAAGCTCTGACCAAAGAAAAGGCTGCGAATGTCGCAGCCTTTTTGATTCTCGGTCTATCGCGGCTCATAGCCTCTTCTAATATAGGCGCGCGGCCTGTCGCCGCCCGACGGCGGCCTTGCATCCGGACGCGGTTGCGATGGTCGCTCGGCCTGCGGCGGACGCGGACGCTCCCCTTGTGGCGGGCGGGGACGATCAGGTCTGTTGTAATTCGGATGACGATCGCGATCACGATAACGGTAATCACGGTAGCGCGAGTCCCGATAATAACGCGGATAATTGCGATAATAGCGGCCGCTATCATAGACGACGCCGGTGCCGATATAGCTGCCCTGTACATAGTAGGGATCGTAATAGCCGCCGCCGCTTCCGTAATAGCTTTCGGACACGCATCCGGTGAGCGTTAATCCCGATATGCCTATGCCAACGGCGATCAGAAGTGATTTTAATGACATGGCCTTCGCTCCTTCAAAACTCGAACGCTCTGCATCGTTGAATGTTGCATCATTTGCCAAACATTCTTTCAACCGAGATTATGCAGAACCAGTATCAAGGGACAAAATCACTAAAGATTACGGTGTGATAGCTAGAAAAATGGAAATAGCTGATGAATGAATCATATAAAGTAATTTAGTATGAGGTGAACAAAAAACCGCCTCGAAAGGCGGTTTTTTCTTTTCAGATACTCGAGTTATTTTGCGTTGGTGATGGCAGTCGAAATCGCCGTAAACTGCGTTTTGATGCTCGTGCCGAGCGTCGTTGTTGCACCGATGATGACGACTGCAATCAGAGCGGCGATCAGGCCGTATTCGATTGCGGTTGCGCCGGATTCGTTTTTGCGAAAACGCGAGAAAAGCTTGGACATGTGTTGCTCCTGAGACTCTGCTTTTATTAGCTGGTCGTCTTGACCTGGGGCCAAATTACACGGGCAATTCTTTTTGCGCTCTTAAGTTGCATGGTAAACAGAAG
>JAEXXS010000023.1 GCA_023451915.1 Pseudomonadota bacterium
TCCGGCAGGACGATTGCGATGGAAATCCCTGAAAAATAGATGATATCACGGCCAGAAAGGCTCTGTTCCAGCGCGTCCCGGTCGCTGGCAAGGCGGCGCGCGGCGGCATCGCTGCGCCAATAGGTGAAAGACCGTTCCGCGCCGCTCAACGTGATCGCATAAAGACCCGGATGGACACCGGCAATCACCGGACTATGCGCAATGCCGATGCCATTGGACGAGAAGAAAACGCGCTGTTTCTGCGAGAAATTGTCTTCGCCGAAGGCGCTCACATAATCGACCGGAAACGATCTGTCGGTCAGTGCGCGAACATACCAGGCGGTGTTCAGCGTATCGCCAGCAAAACCCATGCGCCACTGGTCGCCTTCGCCACCTGAAAGCTCAATCATGCACTCGCCGATAGACGCGAAACCGCTCATCTTTTTCTCCTCAAATCGATGACAGACGCCTATACCAATTTTCTATGATGTAAAATCGCTTTGTGAGTTGTCTTCCATCATTGTCATACAGGCTTTATCGACTTGCCACATTCGTTGTGTAACGATCCCGCGCCGTGCCGCGGCGAGACAGTGTTACAGACCAAGGATTTGAAATGCGTTATGCGATCTATTTCACGCCGCCTTCCAGCGATGCGCTTTTGAAGGTTGCGGCCAACTGGCTGGGGCGGAACGCCTTTAGCGGTGAGCCGGTCAAGCTACCGGCGATTCGCTCGCTTGGCACGGAAGAGATTGCATCGCTGACCGAAGAGCCGCGCCGTTATGGTTTCCACGCCACGATGAAAGCGCCCTTTCTCCTGAATGACAATCAGACGGAAAGCGAACTTCTGTCCGCATTGATGCATTTTTCATCGTCAGTCGCGCCCGTTATAATTCCGCGGCTGAAGCTTGAGGCCCTCGGGCCATTCTTTGCGCTGGTGCCGCATGAACCCGTTACAGCCTTAAACCAGCTCGCCAATGACGTTGTCGTTGCGCTGGATCGTTTCCGAGCGCCGCTCAATGAAGCTGAAATTGCCAAGCGCCGCCCTGAACGCCTGAGCGAAGCGCAGCGTCACAATCTGGAGCGCTGGGGCTATCCTTATGTTTTTGAAGAGTTCCGTTTTCATATGACGCTCACGGGTCCGGTCGCAGAAGGCGACCGCGCCCGAATCGAGCGTCTGCTGGAAGAATTCTTTGCGCCACTTCTGAACGATCCGGTGGAGGTTGCAAATCTGGCTTTGTTCGTGGAACCTGAGAAGGGCGCGCCCTTCGAAATTCATTCGCTGCACCCGCTGACGGGCGGCAACACGAAGACGCAGCCCCAGCGGGCGGTGGGGAGGCCCTGAGCGATGACCAGTGAGACTATCCTGCGCAACGCGCGTATCGTTCTGGCAGACGATGTTATCGACGGATCGATCAAGCTCGTTGACGGTCAAATTGCAGATATTGCGAGCGGTTCGTCATCGGTTGGCGATAATATGGAGGGCGACTTCCTGACACCGGGTCTGATCGAGCTGCACACCGATCATCTGGAAGGGCATTATGCGCCGCGCCCAAAGGTGCGCTGGAACCCGATTGCCGCCGTTCAGGCGCATGATGCACAAATCGCCGCTTCCGGTATCACCACTGTTTTCGACGCCTTGCGCATCGGTCTGGACGATGATGCGCAGACCGGCATTGATGATATGCTGAAGCTTTCCACTGCCATTGCCGAAGGCCGTGCGGCGGGACGGCTGCGTGCCGACCATTTCCTGCATATGCGCTGCGAGGTTTCGGCACCGGATTGTCTTCCGGCTTTTGAACGTTTCGGCAGCCATCCGCTGGTTAAGTTGGTTTCACTGATGGATCATGCGCCGGGCCAGCGGCAGTTTACCAATCTGGATGCCTATAAGGCCTACTTCCTGGGCAGGAACAAGCTGTCGGAAGAAGAGTTCCGGATTTATTGCGAGCGCCGCATCGGCCAGTCGCAGATCTATTCGGCCAAGACGCGCAAGGCGATCGCCGATCTGTGCCACGAACGCGGCGTAATCCTCGCAAGCCACGACGATGCCACGCTTGACCATGTTGCGGAAGCGTGCGCACAGGGCATTCGTGTTGCCGAGTTCCCGACCACCCACATAGCGGCCAAAGCCTCGAAAGAATCCGGCATGTCGGTGCTGATGGGTGCGCCCAATGTGGTCCGTGGCGGGTCGCATTCGGGCAATGTTTCGGCGCGTGAGCTGGTTGAGGCCGGGCATCTCGACATCATCTCGTCGGATTATATTCCGGCGAGCATGATGCAGTCGGCGTTCTTTCTGGCCGATGTGCTCGACGGCATTTCGCTGCCGGAGGCTATTCGTCTGGTTTCGAAGAACCCCGCACGGGCTGTGGGCTTTGATGATCGCGGCGAGATTGCCGAAGGCAAGCGCGCCGATCTGGTGCGTGTTCAGGTGGCCGAACATGTGCCGATCATACGCACAGTCTGGCGCGAGGGGCGGCGCGTCATTTAATTCCGGCTCTGACGACCTGCAAATGGCGTTGTTCTGCGCTCCCGGTGCTCATGTGCTGAAGCACACTGCGCTCCGGTTCTCGAACTCCACCATTTTCGGCTCGGCTCGTCATAACCAGAATTTCGTCGCCCTATCCGACCGAAATGGTCTCGCCAACGGCAAGGCTAAGCTTGCCGTCGTCGGCGACGCTCAGTTCCAGCTCACGATAGCTGTCGATGCTTCGATGCGAGGTTTTTGGCGAATGCGGGTGCGTTGCCGTGACGACGACCACGCAAGCCCCAGCTGATTCGCCTGCGACGATGCCCGCCGGTGCGTCTTCGAACACCAGACAATGATGCGGATCAAAGCCAAGCTTCTTCGCGCCAAGCTGGAAGCATTCGGGGCTGGGCTTGCCTCGTTCAACGTCTTCCGCCGAAACAATGGTCTTCGGCAGCGGTAATCCAGCCGCCTTGATGCGGCGAAGGGCCAGTTCAAGCGGGGCGGATGTGACAATCGCCCAGCGGTCTTCCGGCAGTGCGTTCAGAAAATCGCAGACACCATCGATTGGAACGATACCGTCCAGATCTGCCATTTCAGCTTCCAGCAGAATGGCCGCTTCCTGATCAGGATCAAGGCCAAGGTCGAGCCGACGAACCGTATCGACTGCGCGCACGCCGTGAATGGTCGGCAAAAATGTAACCGGATCGATCCCGTGACGCTTTGCCCATTCTCCCCAGACACGCTCTGTCGCGGCGATGGAACTGAGGATCGTGCCGTCCATGTCGAACAGGAAGGCATCGAAGGATTTGCCGAAAGGGGAAAGGGTGGTCACGCCGGATTTCCTTGAATGAATGAGGAGAAAGAATCGGAGGGAATGTTTCAGGATGCGATCATAATGCGCAAATGCGACCAAAGTCACAGTCTCTTGGTTCATAACGGCGCTGGTTGGCGCTGAGCGCGATAAAGTCCTATATTGGGGCAAAGAAAAACGCAGCCCGCAAAACTTGAACATTTTGTTGAGTTGTGGCTTTTTGCGCCGTTCTAATGCCAGACGGAGACCAGATTGCCTGCAATCGGGCCGATTTCTCTGAAACGCTCCATGAATCGCCTTGTCAGGATTTATGTCTAAATGACTGATGTAACATCGAAAAATCGCAACTATCCGGACTATCGCTTCGCCGTTGCGCCGATGATCGATTGGAGTGACAGACATTGCAGGTATCTTCACAGGCTCTTTTCGAAGCGCGCTTTGCTTTATACCGAAATGGTTGTGGCGGATGCGGCGATCCATGGTCCGCGTGAACGTCTGCTCGGTTTCGATGCGGCGGAACATCCAATCGCTTTGCAGCTTGGCGGTTCCGACCCGGCGAAACTTGCGGAAGCGGCGAAAATCGGGATCGGCTTTGGTTATGATGAAATCAACCTGAATGTCGGCTGCCCGTCAGACCGTGTGCAGTCGGGTACATTTGGCGCTTGCTTGATGCAGACGCCCGAAGTCGTGGCGCGTTGTGTCGAGGCGATGAAGGGTGTTGTTTCCGTGCCCGTCACGGTCAAGTGCCGTATCGGCGTTGACGATCAGGACCCTGAAGCGGCGCTGGATGCGCTCGCTGATCTGGTGCTGGCCGCCGGAGCCGACGCATTGTGGGTGCATGCGCGCAAGGCATGGCTGAAAGGATTGTCACCGAAGGAAAACCGCGAAATTCCGCCGCTCGATTATGACCGGGCCTATCGCTTGAAGGCGCGTCTTGGCGATGTTTTCGTCGGTATCAATGGCGGTATTACCACGCTCGATGAAGCAAAAACCCATCTGGAACATATGGATGGCGTGATGCTCGGGCGCGCTGCCTATCACAATCCCGCCTTGCTGGCGGAAGTGGATGCCCGTCTGTTTGGCGATGAACCGGCCGCGGTTGATATGGCGGATATTATTGAGGCCATGTGCGACTATACCGACCGGCATATCGCATCGGGCGGCAGGCTTTCGCATGTGAGCCGCCATATGGTGGGGCTTTTCAGCGGCCTGCCGGGCGCACGCCGCTGGCGTCAAATGCTGTCCACCGATGCGACGAAGCCGGGTGCTACCAGCGATGTGCTGCGCGAAGCCTATGCCGCTGTAACAGAAGCCAGTGCCGAAGCGGCTTAGAGCGGTTCCGCTTAAAACGGAATTGTAGAACCGCTCTATCTGTTTGTTTTTACGCATTATCCGACGCAAAACCGCTTCGCACTTTTGCTGGAAATGCTCTAATCGATCAGGATCAACTGGTCGCCGCGTACCGTAAAGCCGCCCAGCGTTTGCAGGAAATTCATGCCGAGCAAACTGCCGGTCATCAGGCCTTCCTTGGCGACCATTGCGCGAATATTGTGGCGTTCAATGTCGCCGATCTGCAAATTCGCGATGGTGATGCTTGCGGCGGAAGCAGTGCCATTGGCTGTCATCACCGGCACATTATAATTCAGCGACGTTGTATCGAGACCAGCACGCTCCGCATCTTGCTGTGAGAGTACGACGGAAGAAGCACCCGTATCGACCAGAAAATGCACGCCCGCGCCGTTGACGCGGCCATTGACTTCGAAATGTCCATTGGCGGCTTTGGCGAGTGTGACGGTCACAGCGCCTTCGCCGTTTCGCCCGGAAATCGGGCTGCCGGGGATAAGGCCCGCAGTGATCCGGCTCGCAGCGTCCTGAAGGTCGTAGCGATACTGATAGCCTGCAACGAGACCGAGAAGAATCACCGCCCAGACGGCCATATTGCGCGCGAAATCCGAAAGCTTGATGCCGGAGCCGAGCAGACCGGCGGCGAGAACCACGCCCCATATGCCCAGATAGGCAGCACGGGCGAAGACATCATTGTCGAGCCCCATCGTGGTGCCGCTGTCATTGTTGGACATCAGCAACAAAGCGACGATTGCGACGGCGGCAATAACAAGCCAGAAGAAACGCCCCATCAGCCTACTTTCTTTTCAATGAGAGTTTCATGCCGGTCGGGCAAAAGCGATAGTACCGTGATCTGCTCTTCTGCGGTCATGCGAGACCAGCGCGTTATTTCATCGAGCGTGCGCGCGCAACCGAGGCAAAAGCCGGTTTCAGCGTCCATCGTGCATATCAATATGCAGGGTGATTTGATTGTCACCGTGTTCATGCGTGAAATGTGGTTGCATTACAGGGCCATGACAAGCCCGATCAACACGGCAAGCGAAGCGATTTGTTGCGCAGCACCCAAAGTGTCGCCAGTCTGGCCGCCGATTTTCGACATGCA
>JAEXXS010000077.1 GCA_023451915.1 Pseudomonadota bacterium
CCCCGCGCAAACCAACCTCTTTCAAGGTTGATACCTCGCCCCGCGCAAAGCCTCTCCCGGAAGCGCCTGAGGAGACGTCGCGCCGTCCTCGTGCCGTCAAAGATCTGGAACAGATCGTCGTAGAGCCGGATATTTTCGAACTCAGCGACGACGAAGCCGCCGAACTCGAAATTCTTGATCCGTCCTTCGAAGCGCCCAAACGCAAAGGCTGGTTTGGCGGATGGTCGCTTGGAAAAATCCTCACCGGCGCATTGGGCATTCTCGTTTCCTTCGCCGTCGGCATCTGGACGGAGGACCTCATTCAATCGCTTTTCGCCCGTGCCGACTGGCTGGGCTGGACTGCGCTGGCAGTGGCGCTCATCGCCCTTGCCGCTTTCATCGCCATCATAACCCGTGAATTGCTGGCCTTGCGACGGCTCGCCTCGGTGCAGCATCTGCGCAAGAATGCAGCAGACGCCGCCGAGCGTGACGACATGGCGGCTGCGCGCAAAGCCGTCGATGAATTGCGCGCCATTGCGGCCAATCTGCCGGAAACGGCACGTGGACGCCAGCTTCTCGACGGTTTGACCGACGACATTATCGACGGTCGCGATCTGATCCGGCTGGCGGAAACGGAGATTTTGCGCCCGCTCGACCGCGAAGCGCGCGCGCTCATTCTCAATGCGTCGAAGCGCGTATCGATTGTCACGGCGATCAGCCCGCGGGCACTGGTCGATATCGGCTATGTGATTTTTGAGTCGGCGCAGCTCATTCGAAGGCTATCACAGCTTTATGGTGGCAGACCGGGCACGCTGGGCTTCATCAAGCTCGCGCGGCGTGTTCTTGCCCATCTGGCCGTCACTGGCACAATCGCCATGGGCGACAGCGTGATTCAGCAGCTGGTCGGTCAGGGCCTGGCATCGCGGCTATCGGCCAAACTCGGCGAAGGCGTGGTCAACGGGCTCATGACCGCGCGGATTGGCATAGCGGCAATGGACGTCGTACGCCCCTTCCCGTTCAATGCCGAAAGACGCCCCGGCGTCGGCGATTTCCTCGGCGATCTGGCCCGCATCAATGCCGACAGAACGGCCGCTTCGAAGTCCGGCAAGGCGTCAGCGCGTAAGACGCGGCCATGAGTTTTCCGTGAGTTTTCGGGGAAAACAGACCGACTTTCAGCCCGATGAAAACCAAGCGTTAACCATTAAAGACGATTATTAGCGGACAGAAATCCTGCGTCAGAATCGAGTGATCTGGTCGCTTGGCACAATCTTGTTTCGACGTGCCATCCAGTCCGATTCCGGCTTTTTGCAGCGTATGACACGACATTCGGTCGTGACATGCTGACCAACAACGATTAGGAATGGCGTCCAGTTGAGGTCGCAAATTCCGGGACAGAGCCGACTATGAAGTATTGCATCGCTGCCTGCCTGACGCTGCTGCCCGTCTCGCTTTCCGCTGCGCCGGTTCTGGCCGCAGACAAGGACAAGCAGTTTTTCCAGACGATCGAAGGCCAGTGGTCCGGTCCCGGCGAAATCGTTGCCGGCAAGTACAAGGGCACCAAATTCGTCTGCAATCTCGCTGGTTCCACGCCGGATGATGCGGTTGGCATGACACTGGATGGCACCTGCCGCGTCGGCGTTTTTTCGCAGCCCATGAAGGCAACCGTCACGCGCGTCGGCTCCAGTTATTCCGGCAAGTTCAACGACGGGTCGGAAGGCAAAGGCCTCGACGTGACGTCGGGTTCCGTCAGCGGCAACAAGATGGTGTTCGGCCTCAATCGCAAACAGCTGAACGGCGCCATGCTGGCTCGCGTTTCCGATCAGAACACGATGAATGTCACCGTGTCGGTGCGCGTGGAAAAGGAACTCGTTCCGGTCATCGGCATGAGCCTTAAGCGCATTGATAATGTCGCTGTCGGCAGCATCGCCAAAAACTGATCACTTACAGTTTTTACTGCTTCCACCAGCCCGCATCCGTGCGGGCTTTTTCTATGTCGGATGATGGAACATCCGCTTTCCATTCGGAAACCGTGTGTCCTGCAACCATCAGGGATGGCGCAATATCGTTGAGCGGCACCAGCACGAAAGCCCGCTCCTGCATGCGCGGGTGCGGCAGCTGCAATGCAGG
This sequence comes from Pseudomonadota bacterium, assembly GCA_023451915.1. Next base: position 2,107 of record JAEXXS010000077.1, read on the forward strand.
CTGGGACATCACAATTGGCTGCCCGGCAGAATCCCTCATCGCAAGAATGTCGATATCGATGATGCGCGGACCCCAACGCTCCAGCCGCACGCGTTTCAGCGATCGTTCCACATCAAGACATGTTGCGATGAGCTCAAGCGGTTCGAGCGTGGTTTCCACCTCGGCGCAGGCGTTGTGAAACCATGCCTGATCTGTCTTGCCCCATGGCGGCGTGCGATAAACGGGCGAAACGGCGACGACGTTTGTATCGGCGCGCGCATCCAGCAGGCGCAGCGCGCGGGCCATGGAAACAATCGGGTTATCAATATTCCCGCCAAGTCCAAGCCAGGCGCGATAAGGTCCTGCGGCTACGTTCACTGCGGATAAACCACCGTAACCTCGACATGATCCAGAACACCCGGCACCGGTGCATTGGGCTTGCGAATGGTAATTTCCGTACGCTTGATCTGCGGAAACCGCTTGCTCAAAGCCTTGGCGAGATCAAGCGCCAGCGTCTCGATCAGATAACGCTGGCGACCGGTGATGATTTCCTCGATCACCGTGAAAGCCGTCCCATAATGGACCGTGCCTTCAATATCGTCGCTTTCCAGCGCATTGCCCGGATCAACATCCAGAATAGCGTCGACATAAAAACGCTGACCGAGTTTGTGTTCTTCATCGAACACGCCGTGGTGCGCAAAGAATGCGCAATTCATAATCCGGATCGTGTACACGGCTTCACTTTCTCATATTCTCGCTGCGCTTCACTTGCAGGATAGCATCCGCAACTGCAAGAGCGTCTCTATTAAAAGCGACATTGTGAACGCGAAAGATGTCGGCTCCTGCCAGTCGCAACGCCACGGAAGT
>JAEXXS010000053.1 GCA_023451915.1 Pseudomonadota bacterium
AATGCGCTGGCATTGCCGATATTCCCGATCATGCAACGGTTGCGGTGATCGTCAATCCCAACAATCCCGACGGAAGGGTGATTGCTGCCGATGAATTGCTCGCTCTGGCCCGAATTTTGGGTGCGAGAGGCGGCTTTCTGGTGGTCGACGAGGCTTTTGCCGATCCCCATCCCGAAGTGAGCGTCGCAGCGCTGGCATCTGACGAGCCGCTGATCGTGCTGAAATCCTTCGGCAAGTTTTTCGGTCTCGCTGGCGTGCGTCTGGGTTTTGCCGTCGCGCAGGCTCGCATTGTCGAGACGATAGCGCGGCGGTTGGGTCCATGGGCCGTGCCGGGACCGGCGCTTGTTATCGCTTCCGACGCCTTTGCGGGCGGCGAGACATTACAGGCGTTTCGAAGGCGGATAGATATTCGGCGCAGGGAATTATCCGATGTGCTTGCACGATGCGGACTGTGGGAAGTCGGCGGCACGGCGCTGTTCTCACTGGTGGCTCACGACAACGCCAATGCATTGTACAACGCACTGTGCGCGGAGCATATTCTTGTCCGCAAGTTTGCCTATGCTCCGCATTGGTTGCGTATCGGTCTTGCCAATGACGATGCCGATCTTAAGCGTCTGGAACATGCGCTCAATCAATGTCTCGGAAAAGCAGCTTGAAAAAGTGATTCATGAATCTCGGTTAAATCCATGGAAATAAAGCTGATTATTCTGTCGCTGGCGCTCATTCTCGATCGTGTTGTCGGCGATCCGCCGCAGCTCTGGCAAAGATTGCCGCATCCGGTGGTGCTGTTCGGCAAGGCGATTTCCTGGGGCGAGAAGCGTTTCAACGATCGCACGCTGCCGGAATCGGTTCTGCGCCGGAATGGCATGTGGTTGACCATCGCGCTGGTCGCGGCCTGTATTCTGGTCGGGCTGCTGATTGAAAGCCTGTTGCCCTTCGCAGGCTCTGCCGGTGCCGTGGCGGAAATCCTCATCGTGGCGGTGCTGCTGGCGCAGAAGAGCCTTGCCGATCATGTCGGGGCGGTCGCCCGCGGGCTGCGTGACGACGGTATCGAAGGCGGGCGCAAGGCGGTTGCGATGATTGTCGGACGCAATCCCGATCAGTTGAGCGAAGGCGGGGTCAGTCGTGCAGCCATTGAAAGTCTGGCGGAAAACGCCTCGGATGGCATTGTTGCTCCGGCATTCTGGTTTCTCGTCGGCGGTTTGCCGGGGCTATTCGCCTATAAGATGATCAATACCGCCGATTCGATGATCGGACATCTCAATGATCGTTATCGCCACTTCGGGCGTTTTGCTGCGAAGCTGGACGATGTTGCCAATTACATTCCCGCACGCCTGACCGGCCTTCTTGCGGCGCTGGCGACGGCGCTGACCCGCAACAAGGGGGCAGCGAAAGCCGCTTTATCGGTCATGCGCAGCGATGCGCGGTTGCATCGCTCGCCCAATGCGGGCTGGCCGGAATCTGCCTTTGCCGGTGCGCTTGATCTGGCGTTGGCCGGTCCGCGTCAGTATGGCGAAGAGAAAGTGGAAGGGCCGATGCTCAATGCGTCGGGTAAGCGGGAAGCTCAAGCGACCGATATTGACGCCGCGCTGGACCTGTTCTGGGCGACCATGAGCCTCATCACCGGCCTCCTGATCGCCGCCAGCATCATGGGACTCATTTATCAGCAGGTATGAAACGCGAGCCTTCATAGCGCTGCAAGCGGTTTGGGTTGTCGGTGCGGATCCCATTGCCGTCGAATTTGATCGTGCCCAGCACTGTTTCGAAGGATGCGCTGCGCAGCGTATCGAGCAAGGGCTGCTTTTGTTCGTCGGCTTTGCTGACGGCATCGGCGGCGATCTGCACTGTGGCATAGCCCGTGATCGCATAGGCTTCGACAAGTCGACCCGCCTTATGGAGCGCGTCGATTGCCGGTTTCGCGGTTGGCAAATCCTGTGGCTTTAGCGGCGCGGTCATCAATGTGCCGTCGCTCAAACGCTTTGCGCCTGGCGCGGCGTCGAGAAGGCTGCCACCTGCGATAACCAGCGGATAATTGAGGGAAGCAGCACTTGCGCCAATGGCGGCAATATCGTCGCGCTCGCCGCCGACATAGACATGCGTCGCGCCAGCGCGTTTCAGCCGGGCGACCAGTGCATTCTGGTTTTCGAGACCGGGGCGATAGGTGTCCGTGAAAACCGGCTGTAGCTGCTGCTCTTTCAAGCTTGCAAGAACCCGGCTTGCGCGTTCGCGCCCTTCGATGGTGCCATCGTCGATCACCGCGAAGGGCTGGGCGCGCCACAGACTGCCGAGAAAACTCGCCGTCGCCTGCGTTTCCTTGTCCAGTCCCGTGCTCAAGCGGAACACCGGCAGGGGCGATGCGGCGCGGCGCTCGACAAGGGTTTGTTCGCTGACGCCGGATACGATCACCGGAATGTTGCGCTCGGCCAGCAGCGGGGCTGCGGCTTCGAGAGATTCGGCGCAGAGAAAACCGGATGCTATGCGGACATTTTGCGCGATGAAGCGTTCAGCGGCCTGCTCGCCGCCTTCCGCATCGCAACGATCATCGAAAATGATGAGGTCCGTGCTTCGTGTTTCGGCTGCGGCGCGCGCGCCTTGCGCAAGCTGATTGCCCAAAGGTGCGAAGGGGCCCGTCAAAGGTGCTGCCAGACCGATCCGGATATTATCCGCATACGCCAATCCCGATCCTGCCAGCAACAGCATGGCAAGGCTAGTCAGAGCGGCGACGGGAAGCTTCCCAGACTCAATCACGTTATCGGTCTTCTTTATACAATTCGTGGCAATGTGATCGAAAAGTGGGTAGCGGTTTCCGCGCCTTTGTGCAATGCCCGTAATCTATGCCAATATTTTGGCTCAATATTACGGTCGGCAATGGATCGATTCTGACGTGCAAACGATAAATAACATTCTTTCCGATGTGGCATCTGTGGAGCCGAAGGCTTATCGCGATGCCATGAGCCATTATGCAGGTGCGGTACAAATCGTGACGACCGATGGCCCGGCAGGGCGGCGCGGCCTGACATTGACGGCTGCGTGTTCGGTATCCGATGCTCCGGCGACGGTGTTGATCTGCCTTCAGAAGGTCCATGAAGACAATCGCCTGTTCATCGAAAATGGCGTCTTCTCCATCAACACGCTGGCTGGAACGCATCAGCAACTGGCCGACGCCTTTTCGGGGCGCATCGGGCTGACGCAGGATGAGCGCTTCGAACTGGCGACGTGGGACAGGCTTGCCACCGGCGCACCGGTGCTCAGTGATGCGCTGGCGGCCTTCGATTGCCGGGTTGTCAGCATTCAGGATCATTCCACGCATTATGTGCTGTTTGGCGAAGTGATTGCCTTGCGCTCAAACCCCGATGCATCTGCGCTCA
>JAEXXS010000114.1 GCA_023451915.1 Pseudomonadota bacterium
GATTAGAGTGCAAACTCCGATCTTTGCCCGCGAAGTTTCGTTTCATGCTCAGATCGCCGACGATTGGAGAATTGCATGACCGATACGCAGAATGGACCGGTTGCGGCAGAAAAAGAGCCGCACAAACTGACATTATTTCCTTTGATCGCGCTTGTGCTGGGATCGATGATCGGCGGCGGCGTCTTCAATCTGCCATCGGACATGTCCCGCGCGGCATCGCCGGGCGCAGTGATCATCGGCTGGATCATCACCGGCATCGGCATGTTGATGCTGGCGCGGGTCTATCAATCGCTGGCCAACCGTCGCCCCGATCTGGATGCTGGACCCTACGCCTATGCCAAGGCCGGTTTCGGGTCTTTCATCGGCTTCAACAGCGCCTGGGGATATTGGCTCAGCGCCTTTCTCGGCAATGTCGCCTATGCGGTGGCGATCTTCTCGGCCTTGTCGTTCTTCTTCCCGGTCTTCGGTGACGGTTCCAATCTCCCGTCAATCATCGGCGCTTCCATCTGCCTTTGGCTCATCCACACGCTTGTCCTCTACGGCATCAAGCAGGCGTCATTCGTCAATATCGTCACGACGATTGCCAAGCTCGTGCCGCTGATGCTGTTCATCCTGGTCGCCATCGTAGCTTTCCATTGGGACAAGTTCACCTTCAATTTCTGGGGCCGCGGCGAGGAAGCCACGCTTGGCAGCATCACGCACCAGATCAAGAGCACCATGCTGGTGACGCTGTGGGTGTTCATCGGCATTGAAGGCGCAAGCGTCTATTCGGCCCGCGCGGCCAACCGCAAGGATGTGGGACGCGCAACCGTGATCGGCTTTCTCGGCGCACTCGGCATTTATGTGCTGGTGTCGCTCCTATCGACCGGGCTGATGAGCCAGCCGGAACTGGCCGGATTAAAAGTGCCCTCCATGGCTGGCGTCTTCGAGCCGCTTGTCGGCCATTGGGGCGCATTGCTCATCAACATCGGCTTGCTGATTTCTGTCGGCGGCGCTTTCCTGTCCTGGACCCTGCTCTGTGCGGAAATTCCGTTTTCCTGCGGCCGCGACGGCACATTCCCGAAATGGTTTGCCGTTGAGAACAAGAACGGTTCGCCGTCCAACGCGCTTTGGGCAACGAACCTTTCGATCCAGTTCTTCCTGTTGCTCACCTATTTTTCCGAAAGCGCCTATCAGTTTTTCTACTTCATCGCATCGGTCGCCATTTTGCCGCCCTATGTGTTTTCCGGCGCCTTCGCGCTGAAACTGGCGCTCAGCGGCGAGACATACAGCGCCAACAGCAAGTCGCGGCGGCGCGACCTGTGGGTGAGCCTGATTGCGACGCTCTATGGCGTCTGGCTGGTCTACGCGGCGGGACTAAGTTTCCTGCTGATGTGCACGGTGCTCTTCGCACCCGGCATTCTGGTTTATGCCAAGGCGCGCAAGGAACATGGCGAGCCGATCTTCGAAGGAAATGAAGTTTGGATCGCCGCAGGCATAAGTCTGCTGGCCCTGATCGCCATCTATCTCATGTGGACAGGAGTAATCACCCCCTTCTGACGCAGAATCGGCGGGAACGGTGCTTTGCCGGCTATCGGAAAATCATCCCGCCTGGACCACCCTTTAAACAGGAGCATCGAGATGAGACAATTCGGAGTGCATTCGGAAGTCGGCAAGCTGCGTACTGTGATGGTGTGCAGTCCATCGCTCGCCCATCAACGACTGACGCCAGCCAATTGCCACGACCTTCTGTTCGATGATGTGATCTGGGTTCACGAGGCCCAGAAGGACCATTTCGACTTCGTTCTCAAGATGCGGGAGCGCGGCGTGGAGGTTCTGGAAATGCAGAATCTGCTGGCTGAAACGCTGAACCACAAGGAAGCCCGCCAATTCATTCTCGACCGGCGTATCCTCCCCAATCAGGTGGGGCGCAACGTCGCCAATTCCATGCGCCCGTGGTTGGACGAACTGCCATCGAAAAACCTCGCCGAGTTTCTCATCGGCGGCGTCGCCGTCTCTGACCTTCCCGATATCTGGGGCAAGGAATTGATGCTGGACGTGCTGGGCGGCACGGAATTCATCATTCCGCCGATCCCCAACACGCTGTTCCAGCGCGACTCGTCCTGCTGGATTTATGGCGGCGTGACGGTCAATCCGATGTTCTGGCCAGCCCGCCAGCCGGAAACGCTGATCCAGCGCGCCATCTACAAATATCATCCCGAATTCAAGGACGGCGATTTCAAGATCTGGTGGGGCGACTTCGACACCGACCATGGCAATGCCACGATGGAAGGCGGCGACGTCATGCCCATCGGCAATGGCGTTGTGCTGATCGGCATGGGCGAGCGCACAACCTATCAGGCGGTTGGGCAGGTGGCGGAAGCGCTGTTTGCAGCCAAGGCCGCCACCCGCGTGATCGCCTGCGTGATGCCGAAGAGCCGCGCGGCCATGCATCTCGATACGGTGTTCAGTTTCTGCGACCGCGACCTCGTGACCATTTTTGGCGAGGTGGTGGACCAGATCCGCTGCTTCAGCATCTACCCCGGCGACGATGGCAAAATCACCGTTCGCCCGGAAACCAAGCACCTGCTGGAAGTGGTCGCCGAAGCGCTTGAGCTGAAGAAACTGCGCTCGGTGGCAACCGGCGGCAACGCCTATGAGGCTGAACGCGAACAGTGGGACGACGGCAACAATGTCGTGGCGCTGGAGCCCGGCGTGGTGGTCTCCTACGACCGCAACACTTACACGAACACGCTGCTGCGCAAGGCGGGCGTTGAAGTGATTACCATTCGCGGCTCGGAGCTTGGCCGCGGTCGAGGCGGCGGGCACTGCATGACCTGCCCCATCTGGCGCGATCCGGTCTGATGGCCGGACTTCCACCGCAACGTTATAAAGTTTTGGAGACGTATCATGAGCTTTAATCTGCGCAATCGTTCCCTGCTTACGGTGCAGGATTACACGCCGCGCGAATTTCGCTTCCTTCTGGATCTGGCCCGCGATCTGAAGCGCGCCAAATATGCCCGCACCGAACAAAAGCATCTGTCGGGCAAGGAAATCTGCCTGATCTTTGAAAAGACCTCCACGCGCACCCGCTGCGCCTTCGAGGTGGCCTGTTCCGATCAGGGTGCCAATGTCACCTATCTCGACCCTGCCGGATCGCAGATCGGCCACAAGGAATCCTTCAAGGATACGGCGCGGGTGCTGGGCCGCATGTATGACGCCATCGAATATCGCGGCTCGTCACAGAGCGGCGTCGAAACCCTGGCCAAATATGCGGGCGTGCCGGTCTATAACGGCCTGACCGATGAATATCATCCAACCCAGATGCTGGCCGATGTGCTGACCATGTGGGAACACAGCGACAAGCCCATTCCGCACATCAAATATGCCTATGTGGGCGACACCCGCTCCAATATGGGTCATTCGCTGATGATCGTCGGCAGCCTTATGGGCATGGATGTCCGCATCTGCGGACCGAAGGAGCTTTGGCCCGCCGAAGAATATCGCAAGATTGCCGAAGACCTTGCCGCAGCATCGGGCGCGAAGCTGACCATCACGGATGACATCAAGGCTGCGGTCAAGGACGTGGACTTCATCCATACCGATGTGTGGGTTTCGATGGGCGAGGCGAAGGAAGTCTGGGCCGAGCGCATCAAGCTTCTGAAGCCCTATCAGGTCAACGCAGCGCTGATGAAGGCTGCGGGCAATCCTCAGGTGAAGTTCATGCACTGCCTGCCCGCTTTCCACGATACCGAAACCGTGGTCGGCAAGCAGATTGCCGATCAGTTCGGCATTACCGACGGTCTCGAAGTGACCGACGAGGTGTTCGAATCCCACGCGAATATCGCATTCGAACAGGCGGAAAACCGCCTGCACACCATCAAGGCCCTGCTTGTGGCAACGATTGGAGATTGAGGATGCGCATCGTCATCGCATTGGGGGGCAACGCCCTTTTGCGGCGCGGCGAGCCGATGACAGCCGAAGTGCAACGCAAGAATATCCGCACTGCTGTCGAAGCCATCGCGCCGGTCACCAAGGACCACCAGGTCATCATCACCCATGGCAACGGCCCGCAAGTCGGGCTGCTTGCCTTGCAGGGTGCGGCCTACAAGCCGGACGAAGCCTATCCGCTGGACGTGCTTGGCGCACAGACGGAAGGCATGATCGGCTATATGCTGGAACAGGAACTCGGCAATGTTTTGCCATTCGATATTCCCATCGCCACTGTCCTCACCATGGTTGAGGTGGACGGCGACGATCCCGGCTTCCAGAACCCGACCAAGTTCGTCGGCCCGGTCTATGCGAAGGATGATGCCGACCGTATTCGTGGCGAAAAGGGCTGGACATTCAAGCAGGACGGCGACAAGTGGCGACGGGTTGTGCCCTCGCCGCTGCCGAAGCGGATTTTCGAAATCCGCCCGTTGAAATGGCTGCTTGAAAAAAACACCATTCTCATTTGCGCGGGTGGCGGCGGCATTCCCACCATGTATGAAAAGGGCAAGGAACGCTCGCTTGGCGGGGTGGAGGCTGTCATCGACAAGGATCTGGCCAGCGAACTTCTCGCCCGGGAACTCAATGCCGACCTCTTCATCATGGCGACCGATGCCGAAGCGGTCTTTACGGACTGGGGCAAGCCGACGCAAAAGGGCATCCATGAAGCGACGCCCGAAGCATTGTCGCAATACCAGTTTCCCGCAGGTTCGATGGGACCGAAGGTCGATGCCGCCTGCAATTTTGCAAAGGCAACCGGAAAATCCGCCGCCATCGGCGCACTGGCCGATATTCCCGGCATTGTCGAGGGCAAAAAGGGAACCATCGTCAGCACAGGCTTTTCAAAGCTGACCTGGCATTGAATGAAATATTGGAAGCTCCGGTCTTTGAGGGAAGGGCGGAGCTTTCGGGATTTAACCTACTAAATTCGCTATCAGGGGAGACCACAAGGTGAGCGAAAACGAACCGGCGCCGACCAATGGCGCTCATATGCCATCCATGCTGGATGCGCTTGTTCCCTGTATCGCGCTTATCGTTTTTCTCGCCCTTTCCTATTATCTGTTCGGTGACACAGCCTCGTCCGGCCCCAACCAGATTGCTCTTGCGGTCTGTGGCCTGATCGCCGCCGGTGTTGCCTATAAGAACGGATCGAGTTGGGCCGCCGTCCGCGCCGCCGTTGTTGACGGGATTGCGACGGGCCTGCCCGC
>JAEXXS010000202.1 GCA_023451915.1 Pseudomonadota bacterium
GGGCCAGAGCGAGCAATTCATCGGCAGCAATCACCCTTCCGTCGGGATTGTTGGGATTGACGATCACCGCAACCGTTGCATGATCGGGAATATCGGCAATGCCAGCGCATTCCACGACCTGCCAGCCGAGGGCGGCGAAAGACGCCGCATGTTCCTGATAGGTCGGCGTCAAAATGGCGACCGTCGCAGTCTGCGCTAACGTTGGAATGATCTGGATCAGCGCTTGCGTGCCGGGTGCGGCAACGATGGGCGCGCCTTCCGGTATTCCGTAATAATTTCGCGCCAGTTCAAGCGTCTGCCGCAGCAGGCGCTCATCGGGCAACCGGTTCCAGACTTCGACCGGAATGTCCGGCAAGGGATAATGTTCGGGATTGATCCCGGTTGAAAGGTCGAGCCAGTCGCCCGCTGCGCCGCCAAAACGCGCAATCGCCTTGTCCAGCGCCCCGCCATGTTCAATAGTGGATGTCACGCATGCTCTCCGGAAAAATCGATGACATGCATGAAGGAACCGGCGACCGACCCGACCCGCAGGCCGGCTTCGCCCAGATTATCCCCCGCCGCATCGCGGACTTTAAAAAGCCTAGCTGCCGCGCCTTCGCGCGTGATGCTGGCATAATGAAACTCGTGACCATTTAGCGGCGTCTGCCAGGGAGACCCGCCCAAAGGCTCCAGAACACGATAGCCAAGATGCAGCTTGCGTTTGGCAAAACTCGTTTCGAGCGGCAAGAGACCCAGCATCGGGTGCTGTTTGCCGCTGGCGTCTTCCAGCGTCTCGCCCAGCACCATATAGCCGCCGCACTCGCCATAGATCGTCACGTCCTGCGCCGCCGCAGCCCTGATACCGTTCTGAAAATTATGCGCAGCGACAAGCCGTTCCGCATGGAGTTCGGGGTAGCCGCCCGGCAGATAGATCGCATCGGCGTCGAGCGACGGTGCTTCATCGGCCAGCGGCGAGAAGAAGGAAATCTCTGCGCCACGCCTGCGCCAGCCCTCGAAAAGATGCGTATAGGCAAAGGCAAAAGCATCGTCGCGTGCAACAGCAATACGGCTGCCAAGCGGCGGAAGGCGCGGCACATTGGCCATTTGAACGAAGCGTTTTGGTGACGACCAGATATGTTTCAGCGCGGCAAGATCGACATGCCCCTCTATCACATCGGCGGCATGGTCGAGAAAAAGCTCCAAATCGGCATGTTCGCCCGCCTGTACAAGCCCCAAATGGCGTTCGGGCAAAGCAAGTGCTGCGTCGCGCGGCAATGCGCCCAGAACCGGAATGCCCAGAGGCTTGAGCGCATCGCGCAGCATGGTTTCATGACGTGCACTGCCGACGCGATTGAGCAGAACGCCCGCAACGAAAACATCCTTGCGAAACTGGCTGAAACCGGACACTAATGCTGCGATGGAATGGGACTGTTTTGCGCAATCCACCACCATCACCACCGGCAAATCGAGCAGCCTTGCCAGATCGGCGGAAGAGCCTTGCCCATCCAGCGCGCCGTCGAAAAGGCCCATCATGCCCTCGGCGATTAGCACTTTTCCGCCTTCGGTCATCCGGGCTGACAGGGCGCTGATCAGCTCCCCGCGCATTGCCCATGGATCGAGGTTGAAGCATTCCGCATCGCTTGCCGCCTTGTGATAAGCGGGATCAATATAGTCTGGCCCGGCTTTCACCGGCGCAAGGGCAACACCGGCCCGTTTCAAGGCGCGCAACAAACCAAGCGTTACTGTCGTCTTGCCCGAACCGGATGCGGGCGCGGCGATCATAAAACCCTTCATGCGCTCTGGTCTCCGCGTTTGATATCCAGCGGATCGCTGACAAGCTGGCGGCCCTGCGCAGCACCGATCCAGTCGAGACCGCTGCGCAACCGGACCACCTCTCCAACCACCACGATGGCAGGCGGCTTAAGACCCGAAGCCTCAACATCGGCAGCAGCGCGCGCCAGCGTCGTTTCGAGAACGGTCTGTTCCGGCAAGCTCGCATTGCAGACAAAGGCGACCGGTTCGTCGGGAGAGCGTCCGGCAGCGATCAGCCGTGCCGCAATGAGATCGATATGTTTCATCGCCATATACATGACAATAACCGGTGACGATTTTGAGATGCCGTCCCAATCAATGCGGTCGGGCAGCAATCCCGTTGCGTCATGCCCTGTCAGAAACGTCACTGACTGATTGATATCGCGATGCGTGGCGGCAATGCCCGCATAGGCCAACCCGCCGATCCCGGCCGTGATGCCGGGGACGATGCGAAACGGTACGCCGTGTTCCACCAGTGTCAGCGCTTCTTCTGCACCGCGACCGAACACAAACGGATCGCCGCCCTTGAGACGCAGAACCTTCTTGCCCTGTCGCGCAAGTTCCACCAGCCGCAGCGAAATATCGCGCTGTTTCGGAGACGGTTTACCGCCCCGCTTGCCCGCATATTCCAGCATTGCCTGTTGGTTTTTCAGCGACAGACAGGCTTCGTCCACCAGCGCGTCGTAAACGATGACGTCCGCTTGTTGCAGTGCATTGACGGCATGAAGCGTGAGCAATCCCGGGTCGCCCGGCCCGGCACCGACAAGCCAGACATGGCCCGGCTCCATCGCTGGCAGGGCCATGCCCCGTTCTATCGTCGATACGATTCCGCTCATTCTCTTCAACCATTAATAAATCTAGCGGCACTGCTATCAGATACCTTATAAGGCATCCATGAGTGACGAAACCGCAGATCCCAATAAAAAGCTTGGAAAAAGCGAGCTTAGGCGTGGCTGGACCACGGGCGCATGCGCAACCGCGGCGACCAAGGCGGCGCTGACGGCGCTTATCACCGGTGAGTTCCCCGACCCGGTCGGAATCATTTTGCCGAAGGGCGAAGTGCCCTATTTCCAGCTGGCCTATGAAGGGCTTGGGGATGGCTA
>JAEXXS010000219.1 GCA_023451915.1 Pseudomonadota bacterium
GAATTTAGCACCGCTTCCTGCGTTGCCTCTGTCGCCGCGCGAAACAATGTGTCGATCCGGTTTTCATTGAGCGCCGACATCTGGACGAAGTCGCCCGGCTCGTCGTGATCGAATGTCACCGCAGTTGAAAACCCGACGGCAATATCTCCGCTGCCGTGACCCCAGAATGCGCCGAGCCGCGCCAGACCCGCACCGCAACGACGGGTGACGCGTTTCAGCTGTCGTTGTTCCATGGGCACATCGGTTGCAAGCACCAGAATGACCGAGCCTTTTTCCGGTTGCGCTTCGGCCTTAGGCGAGGGGCGACGCCCATCGGGAAGGACCAAATCGCCTGCACGACCGAAATTGGTCAGCGCCAAAATGCCGAGATGATAGGTAGAACCATTCAGCTCGAATTGGCGGGACGACGTGCCGATGCCGCCTTTAAAACCAAAGCAACTCATGCCGGTTCCAGCACCCACATTGCCCTGTGGCACCTCTTCGCCCGATGCCTGCAAGGCGAGGCGCGCGTGTTCCTCGGTCACGGCCATGGCCTGAATATCATTGAGCGGGCCGTCATTGCATTCCAGGACCACTGGATTGACGGTTGCCGTCGTGCGACCAATATCGGGATTGGCGACAATCGCTTCCCTGATAAGGGCGTTGGCGCAGGTGCCCACGCCAAACGTGTTGGTCAGCAGGATCGGTGTTTCCAGCGTACCGAGTTCCTCGATCTGAACCAGTCCGGTGCTTTTGCCAAACCCGTTGATGACATCACAGGCGGCCAGAACCTTGCGCCGATAGAGATTGCCATCATGCGGCAGAATGGCCGTCACGCCCGTATTAATGTCACCATCGCGCAGGGTGTGGTGACCGACCCGCACGCCCGGCACATCGGTAATGGCATTTTTGGAGCCAGTCGGCATGATGCCACAGATGATGCCGAAGTCGCGCGCGGTTGCAGTCATTTCATAGTTCCGATTTTTAAAAGTCCTGGGGGTCAGAGACGCCCGGCTTCGATAATACGCTTGAGAAAGGCCTGCGTGCGCTCGCCCTGCGGATTGCCGAAGATTTGCGACGGCGGGCCTTCTTCATAGACCTTACCGTTTTGCAGGAAACAGACCTTGTCTGCAACCTCGCGTGCAAAGCCCATTTCGTGGGTGGCCAGCACCATGGTCATGCCCTTGGTCGCCAGATCGCGCACGATATCGAGCACTTCCGATACCAGTTCCGGATCGAGCGCTGAGGTGATCTCATCCAGAAGCAGCAATGTCGGGTCCATCATCAGCGCACGCACGATGGCCACGCGCTGCTGCTGTCCGCCGGAAAGCCGGTCCGGATATTCCTTCGCCTTATGGTCGAGGCCGATACGGGCAAGCAGGGCAAGTCCCTTTTCCTGCGCCTGTTTGACCGGCATGCCCAGCACTTTTGTCGGGCCGAGCGTGACGTTTTCCATCACGGTCATATGCGGAAACAGGTTGTAACCCTGAAATACGATGCCGATTTCGCGGCGCAGAACATCGAGGTCAACGCCCGGTCCGGTCACGCGGTCGCCATGCAGGCGGATTTCGCCTTCATCAATGGTTTCGAGCCGGTTGATACAGCGCAGAAGCGTAGACTTGCCGCAGCCCGACGGGCCGATCAGGCAAACGACCTGATGCTCTTCAATGTCGAGGCTGATGCCGGACAGAACCTCCAGCGATCCATAACGCTTGATTGCCTTGTCGATTTCAACGAGTGCCATGTCCGTCCTCCTCACATACTCGAGCGCATTTTCCGGCGATCCCGTTCGATCAGACGATCGACAAAACGGGCCTGCGGAATGGTGATCAGGATGAACAGGATGGCGACAGTGGTAACAGCCGACAGGTTGAAATAGTTGCTGGCGATGATCTTCGACTGGTTGAAGGCGTCGATGGTGCCGATAATCGCGACGAGCGCCGTATCTTTCTGCAAGCTGATGCAATTGTTCATCAGCGGCGGAATGATGCCGCGCACCGCCAGCGGAACCACGACATAGCGCATGGTGCGAACGTAAGAGAGGCCGAGCGAGCGAGCCGCCGCAATCTGGCTCGGATGAACGCTTTCAATGCCAGCACGATAGACTTCCGACGTGTAGGCGCCATAAGTCAGCGTCAGCGCGATGATCGCATAGGCATTGGACGACAGATCTTTCAGGATGGGCAGACCGGTCAAAGGCAGGCCGAAACCAATGAGATAGATCGTGATAATGGCAGGCAGTCCGCGAAACAGGTCGCTGTAGAAAGTAGCGAGCAGCCGGATCGGCTTGCCAGCCTTGCCCGGAAGCGTGCGGGCAATTGCAATCACCAACGCCCAGACCAGGATCAGAATGGCCGAAACGAAGAAGATGACGATATTGGTGCCGAAGGCCTTAAGCACCGTGCCTGCCGACTTCGCAATCAGATTGACGTCGAAGAAAGTACGGCTGACCGCAGCGTCGTTGACGATCATGAACCATGCGCCAGCGCAGAGGATCAGCACGGCAACGGCATAGGAAATGACCTGCCAGGACATATCCGAAGCGCGAGCACCCAGTTCGCGGCCCTTGTAAATGTCAGCACTTTTTCCGGCCTGGCTGGAAAGCTGCACAGCGCGCCAAGCGAACCATAGAACAGCGAGCGGAGCCAGAAGCAGCGCCCAGCCGATGGTGAGAACGGGCGTCGCAGGCCATCCCTGCGAGATCGTGTAGCTTGTCACGCTGTAGATAGTCTGCGCCGAAGCCAGAAGGGTGATGAACGAAAAGGCGAAAGCGAACAAGGACCGACCGCTGTGGGTGCGGACTTTGTTTCGGCTGCGCCATTGCCGGGCGCGCTCGGCGCTGGCTTCCGGTGCCGGATAGGACATGGATATTCTCGCTAAGGCAAGGTGGCCGCGCACCTGTGTTGAAAACGTGCTGCCACGGTGTCAAAATCGGAAGACCGGGCCACGGCCAAATGGCAGCCGCAGCCCGGGAAACCGTCAGATCAAGGCTTCCAAAGTGGAACGTCGGACGGAGACATGCCCCATGACGGCAGCAGATAGGCTGCTTCGAGCTTCTTAAGAGTTCCGTCTTTTTCCATGTCAGCGATCAACTGATCGATGACTTTCTTGTTTTCCGTGCCCTTCGGATAAATACCGGCGGTTTCGCCGCTGGATTTATACTTGCCGACCACTGCCAGCTTGCCGTTGGAGTTCTTCACCTGGCCAAGAATGATCGACAGATCGGTCATCACGGCATTCACCTTGCCAGCGGCAAGTGCAGTGAACATCGACGCGGTGTCATCGAAGACATCGAGATGCGCGACTTTCAGCGTTTCCTGCGCGAAAGGCACCAGCGTGGTGCCAGCCTGCGTGCCGACCTTCACCGTCTTCATTTCAGCTTCCGTCACCGGCTTGTCGGCGCGGGCCGCAACACCATAGTCGGAATTCATATAAGGCGTGGAGAAATCAACGACCTTCTTGCGCGGTTCGGTGACAGAGATCAGCGCCAGCGCGATGTCATAATCCTTGTTCTGTCCTGCAACGATGGAATCAAACGAGGCATTGACCAGCTTCACTTTCTCAAGGCCAAGGCGATGCGCAATATTGACGGCCATGCAGAATTCATAGCCGTCCTTGATCGTGTCCGGCGTATCGCCATTGAACTGCCCGATGGCGGGCAGGTTGATGATGACCGTGAACTGACCGGGCACTGCCGGGGTGATCTTGGCCGAACCCTTGTCGCCGATCAGCGGGCAATCGCCATAGCCTTCGGTGGCGGCAGATGCACTGCTTATACCTGCCACTGCGGCGACGCTTACGAACAAGGCGCTATAAGCAGCTGTTTTGAATAGATTTTTTATTGTCATATTCCCCTCTTGCTTTCTTTTGGGTTAGAGAACGGCTTCTGCACCCGTGCGGGCCAGATCCATGTAGATTTCCTGCAGACGACGCGTATGCGGACCCGGCTTGCCATCGCCGATGGTGTGGTCCTGAATGCCGATAATCGGCGTCACGAAGCTTGATGCGCTCGTGAGAAAGGCCTCTTTGGCGGCCTTGGCTTCATCGACCGTGAACAGTCGTTCCTCAATGGTGAGGTTCTGTTCTTCGGCGATTTTCAAGACGGCCCGACGGGTGCAACCGGGCAAGATCGAGTGCGAATTGGGACGCGTCACCAGCACATTGTCGTGCGAAATGATAAAGGCTGTCGATGAAGCGCCTTCGGTGACAAAACCGTTTTCAACCAGCCAGACTTCATGAAAGCCTTTGCTCTTGGCCTGTTTCTTGGCCATCACCTGCGCCAGCAGCATGACGGTCTTGATATCGCGGCGCGCCCAGCGCGTATCCGGTGTGACATCGACACGAACGCCATTCAGCACCGAGGGTGCATTGGCGAGATTTTTGGCCTGCGTGAACATCACCAGATTTGGCTTGATGTCGCTTGCATAGACGAAATCGCGGTCAGCCTCACCCCGTGTCACCTGCATATAAACCACGCCCTCGCGCAGCATATTGCGGCGGATGAGTTCGATCTGCGCCTCACGAATATCGTCAAGCGAGACGGGGAGGGCGATGTCGATTTCCTTAACCGAGCGCTCCAGCCGGGCAAGATGGAGCTCATTATCGACGAGACGGCCATCGATCACGGCGCTGACTTCGTAGATCCCGTCGCCAAACAGAAAGCCGCGGTCGAACACCGAAACCTTCGCTTCGCTTTCGTCGACGAAAGTTCCGTTCAAATAAATTACTCTAGCCAAAACACGTCCTCGGCATCTGCATTTCTTGATTGAAAAGACGGTAGGAAAAAAGAAATTGACTGGCCAATGCTATGTTTTGCAATCACTATGCA
>JAEXXS010000308.1 GCA_023451915.1 Pseudomonadota bacterium
GAAAAGCTGCTCGCGAAAGCATTTCCAGCAAAAGTGTGAAACGGTTTCACGTTCGGAAATGCGTGATAAAAAAGACCTAAAGTGGGCCTCAAAAATTCAACAAAGGAAGACCAGAAATGAAGCTCTATCGTTTCATCACCGGACCGGATGATTCCGCATTTTGCCACCGCGTTACGGCAGCGCTCAACAAGGGCTGGCAGCTTTATGGCTCGCCCACCTATGCCTTCAATGCGGCAACCGGCGTTATGCACTGCGGCCAACCGGTGGTGAAGGAAGTCGACGGCGTTGACTATACGCCAGATATCAAGCTCGGCGAGTATTGATGGTTGTCCACCGCATCGTCGCCAATATCGCCACGGATGACCCGGCTGCGGCCAAGCGATTCTATGGCGATGTTCTGGGCCTTGATGTGGTGATGGATCACGGCTGGATTGTTACCTATGCAGCCGATGCGCAAGCGCGCGTGCAGATTGCATTCGCGACGGAAGGCGGATCGGGGACGCCGGTGCCCGATCTCTCCATCGAGGTTGACGATGTGGACGCCGCGCTGGAGCGTTGCATTACAGCCGGGTTTGCCATCGAATATGGTCCAGCTGACGAGGAATGGGGCGTTCGCCGTTTCTTCGTCCGCGACCCCTATGGACGGCTGGTCAATATTCTCAGCCATAAGCAATAAAAAAGGCCGGTTTCCCCGGCCTTTTTCGTTAGTTCAATCCGCGCTTTTCGATCATCGCATCCGGTGACGGCATCTTGCCGCGGAAAGCCTTGTATAAATCTTCCGGGTCGCGGCTGCCGCCCGCAGCATAAATATGCTGCTTCAGCTTGGCCGCGAGTTCCGGGTTGAAAGCATCTCCGGTTTCCTCGAAAGCCGAAAACGCATCGGCGTCCAGCACCTCCGACCACATGTAGGAATAGTAACCGGCGGAGTAGCCGTCGCCGGAGAACACATGCGTAAAATGCGGCGTGCGGTGGCGCATGATGATCGCATCAGGCATGGATAGCTTTTCAAGCGTCTTTGCCTCGAAGGAAAGCGGGTCGGCGATTTTCTCATTGCCGGTATGGAAAGCCATATCCACCAGAGCAGATGCGGTGAACTCAACCGTATTGAAACCGGCATTGAACGAACGCGCCGCCAGAACCTTGTCGAGCAGGGCCTTAGGCATTGCTTCGCCGGTGCGGTAATGCACGGCATATTTCTCCAGAACGGCAGGCACGGTCAGCCAGTGTTCGTAAAGCTGCGACGGCAATTCCACGAAGTCGCGCGACACGGCCGTGCCGGAAACGGCAGGCCATGTCACATCCGACAGGAGACCGTGCAGCGCATGGCCGAATTCGTGGAACAGCGTGCGGGCATCGTCGAGCGACAGCAAAGCGGGTTCGCCCGCTTTGGGCTTGGCGAAATTCATTACATTGTAGATGATCGGCTTCTGGCCACCGTCGAGCTTGTGGCTGGATTGCAGCGCGCTCATCCACGCGCCGGAGCGTTTGGATGTCCGGGCGAAATAATCACCGAGGAACAGGCCGCGTTCGCTGCCATCGGGGTTGAAAACCTGAAACACGCGAACGTCCGGATGCCATGCCGCAATGCCCTTCTTTTCCTCGAAGCGAACGCCAAAAAGGCGCGTGGCGACATCGAAGCTCGCTTCGATGATCTTCTCCAGTTGCAGGTAAGGCTTCAATTCGGCTTCATCGAAGGCAAAGCGCTCCGCCCGCAGTTTTTCCGCGTAGAAACGCCAGTCCCACGGCGCGACCTTGTGATTGCTGCCATCGGCGGCGATCAGGCGCTCAAGCTCGGCTTGTTCTTCGGCAGCCTTTGCGCGCGCCTTGTCCCACACGGGTTCCAGCAGGTCCATGACGGCCTTTGGCGTCTTGGCCATGGTGTCATCCAGCTTGTATGCTGCAAAATTGGCATAGCCGAGCAGATGAGCCTTGCGCTCCCGCAGTTCCACCATCTCGCGCACGATCTCGCGGTTGTCGGAGTCGTTGCCGTTTTCGCCACGCTTGGCCCAGGCATTGAACGCCTGCTCCCGCAAGGCGCGGTTTTGCGAAAAGGTAAGGAATGGCTCCACGATGGAACGCGACAGCGTGACGGCATAAGCATCCGGCTTGCCGCGTTCGCTTGCTGCGCTCTGCATCGCGTTTTTCAGAAAATCCGGCAGTCCGGCAAGATCTGCTTCATCGGTGATGAACAGCGCCCAGCTCGACTCGTCTTTCAGTACATTCTGGCCGAAGCGCGCACCGAGACCGGCCAGCTTCTCATTGATGCCAGCGAGTTCCGTCTTGCCTGCATCATCGAGCTTCGCGCCGGACCGGACAAAACCCTTCCAGGTCTTTTCCAGAACGCGTTTGGTTTCCGTGTCGAGATCGAGAATGTCGCGATTGTCGTAGAGCGCGTCGATGCGGGCGAACAAAGCCGGCTCCATCATGATGCGCGAATAATGACGCGACATTTTGGGCGCAATTTCCCGCTCCAGCGCCTGAATGGCGTCATTGCTATGGGCGCCAGCGCGCATCCAGAAAATCGCCGACACATGGTCAAGCGCCTTGCCTGTCAGCTGCAAGGCTTTCAGCGTGTTTTCAATGGTCGCTTCGCCGGTCGTATTGGCGATGGCTTCCACTTCGGCCAGATCGGAAGCGAGCGCCACATCGAAAGCGGGTGCGAAGTCGTCGTCATTGAATGCGGTGAAATCCGGCAGGCCCAGCGGTCCGTTCCATTCTGTGAGCGCGTGATTATAGGTGGGCTTGTCGGACATGATGAAACTCCGGATCAAAATGAATTCGATGGTCAAGACTTAAGGTTTCGGTGTCGTGTGAGCAAGGGTGGTCGACCGGCTTTTACGGTGAACGCGGAAGACGACACGGTTTGACGCCTTGCCCGCAAAAACGTTTCGACTTCGCCTGTGTGGGGCTTGACTTTAAGGGCGACCAAGCGCACATCACGCTGGCTGTCCGAAATCTCTTTGCGGCAGCAATCTTCAACCGGAGTTTTATTCTCTTATGCCCAGCGACAGTCACAGTCGATTGTGTCAGCCGTCAAGGTAGCCGTGTACTGATCGCTTGAGTCAGCTTGCACGATCTGCCTTTGACGGCGGATCGACGGAAAGGCAAGCTTAATGACCGACAACAACTTCTCTCCGGAAGTGCTCGATGTCGCCGACCTCCCGGCGGCTGCAATTGCTGCGCGTATCGCCGATATGCATACGGGCGATGCCGTTGAGCTATTGAACGAGCTCGAAGATGATGACGCAATCTCCGTCTTCGGACAACTCGCCCATGAAGATGCCATTCGCCTGCTTGACCAGCCGGAACTGCATCGTACTGCCGAAATCGTAGCGGCGCTTGCGCCGGGGCTTGCCAGTCTCCTTTTGGATGGCATGTCAGCCGACCGTTCGACCGACGTGTTTCAGGAACTCGACGAGAGTGACCGTGCACGGCTGTTCGCCATTCTGGCCCCGGAAACTAAGGCCAATCTGAAAAAACTCATGGGCTATCCGCCGAATACGGCAGGTTCCCTCATGACGACCGAATTCATCGCTGTGCCGTCAAACTGGAATGTGGCCGAGACGCTCGATCATATTCGCAAGGTCGAACGCACGCGCGAAACCGTCTATGCGATTTATGTTGTCGATCCGAAGACGCGCGCTTTGGAAGGGGTGGTAAGCTTGCGCCGCCTGATCATTCGTCAGCCGGAAGAGCCAATTCTGTCGATTGTCCGCGACGAAGAGCCGATCACGATTTCACCGCTCACCAGCCGCGAAGATGTTGCGCGCCTTTTCCGCAAGCACGATCTTCTGGCCGTGCCTGTCGTGGATGAAAGCCGCCATATCATCGGCATCGTGACCGTTGACGACGTGCTTGACGCCATCACCGAAGACGCCAGCGAAGACGCCTATCGCTTCGGCGGTATGGAGGCGCTCGACAAGCCTTATATGCGCATCGGTTTCGGTGAAATGCTGAAAAAGCGCGCTGGCTGGCTGGGTGTCCTGTTTCTGGGTGAGATGCTGACGGCAAGCGCCATGCAGCATTTCGAGATGGAGCTGGAAAAGGCGCTCGTGCTGACGCTGTTCATTCCGCTCATCATGTCGTCCGGTGGTAATTCGGGTTCGCAGGCCACCTCGCTGATTATCCGGGCGCTGGCCTTGCAGGAAGTGAAACTTAAGGACTGGTGGCGCGTTGCGCTCCGAGAACTGCCGACGGGGCTTGCACTCGGCAGTTTCCTCGGCCTGATTGGCATTGTCCGCATCGCCGTCTGGCAGATGATCGGCATTTATGATTACGGCGAACACTGGATGCTGGTCGCTCTGACCGTCGGCATGGCGCTTGTCTGTATCGTGATGTTCGGGTCGCTGACCGGTTCCATGTTGCCCTTTGCGTTGAAACGGCTTGGATTCGATCCGGCCAGTGCGTCGGCGCCTTTCGTGGCGACATTGGTCGACGTGACGGGTCTGGTTATTTATTTCAGCGTTGCCATCGTCATTCTTTCGGGCACTTTGTTATGACGCCCAGCGCTGACATGGTGCCGATACTGACAAAAAACTGACAGAATGACGGTGTAAAAACGCCGAGAAACCACGGTTTTTCGCGAGAAATAAGGGGCAGTGTCGCGCTGCCCCTTTCTAAAACGCAAAAAAACCTGTAAGAGCGCC